>JBFEXW010000276.1:0-3147 GCA_041562495.1 Marinobacterium sp.
CACAGTTGCTCGGTCGCCAGCGGCTGAACCTGACCATCACTGTCCAGCAAATGGTTTGCGCCCTCAGCCCAATCGGTCAGCCAGTCCGCTCGATAGATCTGGTACTGATCAAACAGATCGGCGAGACGCTGGGAGAGCTGGAATCGGCGCTGCTGCTCCTCGCCCCGGGCAATGAAATCGTTCAGCGGCTTGAAAACGGTAGAATTCGGCAGATCAGCAAGCAACCGCATCAGTCGCCATGCCAAACGCGCCTTATCATAGGGAGAGCTTTTGGGGACCTGATCCGCACCGAGAACAGCTCGATAAGCCTGCCAGAGAAACATCGCTGGCAGTTTAAGATCTATATTGGCTGCGACACCGGCTCCACCTCGTGCCCGGTCTTCTGCAAGCGCCAACTTCAGCCACTGTCCGATACCGTTACTCTGTACCAGCAGCGTTTCAGACGCCAAAATGGGCAGCGGATGGGCTTTCATCCACTCCACTAAAACCTCTTTCAGCCGTTCCTGGCGGTTTGCGTGGAGAACGACCAGACCTGCAGGCGGTCTGTTGTGTGAATTCGCGAGCAATCGCAGATCCCTTTTATCTCGGTTATTCTGATTCTTCAGCTGCAGCAAGTAGCCGGGCGTGCTGTCCGGTTTTTACCAGCATCTGTGTTCCGGCCTGCATCTGCCAGTCACCTTCAAACTGGAAATTTCTTAGCCAGCAACCCGCCTCGTAAGACTCGGATTCACCGATCAGTTGCCCGCTTACAATTAACAGCTCGGAATCCTGCATATCCCAGTGGGTTATCAAAGAGCAGGTCTTACTGGACGTTATCCAGATTGTGCGCTCCTGCTGATACTGATGCAGCAGGTACTCGCCTACAGTTTGTGCAAAAAGATCTGTTACAACTACCTGCTCGCTGTCATCAGGCGCAAACTGGTTCAGTTTCACCAGAATCAGGCAGCCATTTTCAGATGCGGGCCGGTGCTCAGATCCTGGGGGATTACGAATATATGTACCGGCCGGATAATCGCCGCTGTTATCCTGAAAGACACCCTCGAGAACCAGAATCTCTTCGCCCAGAGGGTGGCGATGTGGTTTAAACGAAGCACCCGCAAGATAACGCACCACTGAGGTTGTATGACCCGACTCTGCAGCTTCACGCTCCAGCGGTTTTCGCTCCACCTGCATGGCAGGGCTGGCAACCCATTCAAGTTTGTTGGTGTCAATAACCAGTGGCCGGGCGAGTGACATATTTAACATCAAAAAATCCTATTTAAGCTGTTTCATTCGCTTGAAGTGGGGACCAACAGCGTAGCCCAGACGGTTACTCAAGGTACGTATCCCCTCTTTCGCCTGCGACTGGGTCAACGGTGTAAACTGATTGGTCGCATAGAGTATCCAGTTTCCATCAACGGTCACGCAACTGAACATATAATCGAATCGATCGCTCAGATGATCCAGAATGTCATCACTACGGTCATCAACCCAGGCGTTAATTACCAGCCAGCCCTGTGGTTTCAAACGTTTGGCACAAGCGTCTAGAAACTCTGTCTGTTTCTGAAACTCATCGACACCCGCTTCAGTATAAAGGTCACTGAACAGCAAATCATATCGGGTGTCTGAGGGCTCATCCAGATAGTCCCGGGCATCACTGACTTCAATGTTGATACGTTTGGATCGTTGCAGATAAAAATAGCGATAAGCCAGTTCGACCACCTGCTCTCTTAACTCAACAATCTGCTGCTTAAGCGACGGATAGGCCTGATGCAGCGCCTGATTGAGCGAACCCGCTCCGAGTCCCAGGCTGAGCACCCGTCGTGGCTCCAGGAACAACAGTGGAAGAAGCATCGCCCGGACAAAGGGGTATTGGGGCACCCACGGGGTCGCTTTAAGTATACAGCTCTGCTCGTCACCAGCACCGAAGCTGAGATAGCGTTTATTGGCATCTTCGGTGATCAGAATCGATCCCAGTTTGTCCAGCCCACGATGAAGTTCTCTTTTCGACACTTAAAGCTCCCGAAAAATAAGACGGCTAGGTTAACATAGTGATACGGGTCTCCTAACATTACACAACAAGAGATTTATCTTTCTGTCATGTTATTCTTGGTGCAGCTAACCTGGGAGTAAATTTTCTGGATACCGCCAGCCTCGTTGCCTTTGTTTCAGTCGCTCGTGAAGGTAGTTTTTCACGCGCTGCTCATCAGCTGTTTTTAACTCAGTCAGCCATCAGTAAGCGCATCGCTCAGCTCGAAAGCCAGTTGGATACGCGGCTGTTCGACCGCATTGGACGTCAGGTGGATCTGACCGAGTCCGGCAAGACCCTGCTACCACTTGCCGAGAAGATCCTTGCTGAATTTGAAGATGCCAAACGTCAGCTAAATAATCTTTCCGGCCAGGTGAGTGGTCGACTTTCGCTCGCCGCCAGCCACCATATCAGCCTGCACCGCCTGCCCGAAAGTCTGCGCACCTTTACCCAGCGCTACCCACAGGTGGAGCTGGACCTTCGCTTTTATGAATCGGAAGTGGCCTATGAAGCGGTGGTACGTGGCGATATCGAACTGGCACTGATTACCCTTTCTCCTGAGAGTGATCCGCGGATCTGCTCAGAAGTACTCTGGTTAGACAAACTCTACTACACCGTCTCAGATCAACACCCACTGGCGAAGATCAACCGCCCGGCGTTTGAAACTATCAACAGCTATCCGGGTATCCTGCCTGCGCCCGATACCTTTACATCGCTGATCGTGCAGGATCATCTGGCACAGTATGGACTCACGCCCAATATCGGCATCAGTACCAACTATCTGGATACGATCCGTATGATGGTGAGTATTGGGCTGGGCTGGAGTCTGCTGCCTGAAACCCTGATCGATGATGGCTTGGTAATCCTCGATACGCCGAGCCAGTCGATAGAACGTTCACTGGGCTATATCTATCATCGCGACCGTACCCTGTCGAATGCGGCTCGTGAATTGGTCGCTCTTTTGAAAAAGCAGGCAATCCCAGCTTCATAACAAACGTCAGCTGCATTAACATGATGGCTTTAACCCGAGGATTGGCTCTGCAAATACCATGGAATCCCTAGAGAAACTGCAAGCCTGGATTGACCAGCAGCAGCTCAATACACAGGACCAGCTTAGTCAGCAGTTGGAAGGCTGGGCC
>JBFEXW010000277.1:0-3141 GCA_041562495.1 Marinobacterium sp.
GCTTGACGCCTACCGACTGTTTGAGATTAAAGGACCTGATGCTGAGAAGTTTCTTCAGGGACAGCTCACAGCTGATCTCGCAACACTGAAAACACGCGGTTATAGTCTTGCTGCCCACTGTTCCATTAAAGGACATATGATCAGCCTGTTTCGCCTGTTTCGCCTCAGCGACAATCACTTTATTGCCAGCATTCATCAGAGCATTGCTGAGACCGGCGTTAACAATCTGAAGAAATACAGCATCTTTTCCAAGGTAGAGCTGAGCTTTCTCAATAACTGGAGCGGAATAGCCCTCGACAGCCAGCACCTGAACCGTCTAGATCCACAATCAGACAGCACATCAGACGATCCGATCGATATTAAAGATGGTGGGTTTATTGCCAAGATCGATCATGACCTTTATGAGCTATGGGCCGAAAACGCTGTACTCGAACCACAGGTACACAACGGCCCGGATAAAACAACCGGCCCGGACAGCTGGAATCTTGCACTAATTCAGCGCGGCATCCCTGCGCTCTACAGCGAAACTCAGGAACACTTTATCCCGCAGATGGTGAATCTCCAGGCACTGGAGGGTGTGAGCTTTACCAAAGGCTGCTACACCGGACAGGAGATCGTTACCCGTTTACAGCACCGCGGTATCCTGAAGAAAGCGATGTACCACTACCGGATAGCCGGTACGCCGAAGATCCAGCCTGGCAATCCGATCTTAAATTCTCAGGACGAAGAGATTGGTGAACTGGTTGTCTCTGCAGTTAACAGCGCCGGAGACACTGAGCTACTGGCTGTCATTAACCAGTCTCAGATCAATTCTGGAGCTGAGTTAAAACTTGCCTCGGAAGAAAAACTGGAAGCACTCGAGCTACCCTACACGCTTGATACGAGACTGTTCGAGAAGAAGCGGTAGTAAACTACCGCTTTTACAATCAGTCCAGCACCTTCGCAGCGTCCGGCAAACTCCAGTCAATTGCTCCGCGTCCATGAGCCTCCAGCCACTGATTCGCTTTGGAAAAGTGCTTACAACCGAAGAATCCACGATGCGCTGATAATGGCGATGGATGTGGCGATTTAAGTATCAAATGCCTGTTCGGATCAATCTTGGCACCTTTCTTCTGTGCATAGCTTCCCCAAAGCATAAATACCGCACCCGGCGAGTGCTCATTAACCAGCTCGATAATACGATCAGTAAACTGCTCCCAGCCTTTTCCCTGATGCGCGTTCGCCTGACTATCCTCAACCGTCAGCACAGCATTGAGCAGCAGAACGCCCTGCTTTGCCCAAGACTCCAGACAGCCATGACGGGCCGGAGGGATCCCCAGATCCGTCTCGATCTCCTGATAGATATTTCTGAGTGATGGCGGGATCTTCATGCCCGGCTTTACTGAAAAACTCAGACCATGCGCCTGCCCCGGCTGATGATAGGGATCCTGTCCCAGAATCACCACCCGCACATTCTCCAGCGGTGTTTTCTCCAGTGCATGAAACCAGTTAGATGAATGAGGGTAGATCACCACCTGCTGCGCTTTACGTGCTGTCAGAAAATCACGCAGGGCATGCATGTAGGGTTTATCGAACTCCGGCAGAAGCAGCGGCTGCCAACTGGGTGCATTTTCAAGCGCCAAATCTATCACCTGTCTAATCTACTGAAGCTTTAACCTTCTCAGTTCTGCTGAGCTTGTGGCCATCTTGCCGCGGTGCGTAATGTAGTAACGAATGGTTCGAGGAGCATGCGAAAAATAACCGGAGATCAGGATTATCAGCCAGAATCCGTAAGATCCATACTGAGGAAATTTGAGACTCAGAGCCAATACCAGCAATTTGATCATAATCGCCTGCCCACGCAGTTGCAGCAACCAGATCCCATCAACGTAGAGCTCAATAGCGACCATCAGCAGACCAGTCAGCAGCGCCAGCAGTCCATAGAACTGCCAGCTTGAAACCTGGAGAGCGAAGAGAAACTGCCCCGACAAGCCTGCAATACCGATCAGGTGCAGACTTCTCAGGACAATGCTGAGAGTACGTTTAGCTGCGAACTCACGTTTCGTTTCAGGGAACAACCAGAGGTTCACAACTAAGACGACTCTAGTTAAACGCGTGGACGCATTGCCGGGAACAGCAGAACGTCACGGATTGATGCTGAATCGGTAAACAGCATCACCAGACGATCTATACCTATACCCTCACCGGCAGTCGGTGGCAGACCATACTCCAGCGCCGCGACGAAGTCCGCATCGTAGTGCATCGCTTCGTCATCACCAGCATCCTTCTCTTCCACCTGCTTACGGAAGCGTTCTGCCTGATCTTCTGCATCGTTAAGCTCCGAGAAGCCATTAGCCAGCTCACGGCCCGCAACGAAAAATTCAAAACGATCTGTAACAAACGGGTTGTCATCATTACGACGCGCCAGAGGAGATACCTCTGCCGGGTATTCAGTGATGAAAGTTGGCTGCTGAAGACGATGCTCACAGGTCTCTTCAAAGATCTCGATCTGGATTTTACCCAGCCCCCAACCATCTTTAACATCGATATCCAGACGTTCAGCAATCTCGCGTGCTGCATGTTCGTTCGCCAGCGCTTCAGCCGTAATATCAGGATTGAAATGCAAAATCGCATCAAATACTGACATACGCGTAAACGGCTGAGACAGGTCATATTCGAAGGTTTCCAGAATCTCACCCTCTTCATCACGCACGGTATTGATCAGTGTGGTCGTACCGAGCACTTCCTGAGCCACAGTACGCAACATATCTTCGGTAAGCGCCATCAGATCCTTGTAGTCAGCATAAGCCTGGTAAAACTCGATCATCGTGAACTCAGGGTTATGGCGAGTTGAAAGACCTTCGTTACGGAAGTTACGGTTGATCTCAAACACACGCTCAAAACCACCCACAACCAGACGCTTAAGGTAAAGCTCAGGTGCAATACGCAGATACATATCGATATCCAGCGCATTGTGGTGCGTGATAAACGGACGTGCCGATGCACCACCCGGAATCGCCTGCAGCATCGGAGTTTCCACTTCAAGGAAGCGACGTGCGCTCAGGTAGTTACGGATAGCTGCAATGATTTTGAAGCGTGTTTCAAAGACATTACGTGAATCAAGGTTAGTGATTAGATCAATGTAACGCTGACGGTAGCGCA
>JBFEXW010000278.1:0-3136 GCA_041562495.1 Marinobacterium sp.
TAACGGAAACCAGACTTTGATGGCATTCGCCCTGAGAATGCTGCGGGCATCAGTTGCAACCGGATAGGGGGCGCCTTCAGGCTCTGCGGCAAGCAGCTCCTGGGTGTACTGCGCCTGAGGCGATGAGAAAATCTGTGTGCATGAAGCCTGTTCGACAAGCTCGCCCTCGCGCATCACACAAACGCGCTCTGCATAGTTTCTGACAATGTTCAGATTATGGGTGATCAGCAGAATCGACATCCCCAGTTCTTTCTGCAGTTTTGCCAGCAATTCCAGAATCTGCTGCTGAATGGTGACATCAAGCGCAGTGGTGGGTTCATCTGCAATCAGTAGCTCAGGATTGTTAGCCAGTGCCATCGCGATCATCACGCGCTGGCGCTGTCCGCCGGAGAGTTCATGTGGATAGCTTTTCAGTCGGTTTTCCGGATCTGGAATACCAACCTGACCAAGCAGTTCCAGAATCCGGTTGCGAACCTGCTGTCCGCTAAGAGGCTGGTGCAGTGCAATCATCTCACCGAGCTGCTTCTCGATCGTATGCAGTGGATTAAGTGAGGTCATCGGCTCCTGAAAAATAAAGGAGATACGACTGCCTCTTAACCGCATCAACTGGTTTTCACTCAACTGCAGCAGGTCTTTGTCCTGATAATGGATCCTGCCGGAGGTGTAGAGGATGTTCTCGGGCAGCAGCTTGAGTATCGATAAGGCGGTGACCGATTTCCCCGAGCCCGACTCGCCAACCAGCGCCAGCATCTCGCCCCGGTTAATCTGCAGACTGAGATTCTTTACCACCGGCTGATCGCCGCCCTGAAAGCCGAGGGTAAGGTTTTCAATTGAGATCAGTGGCTCGCTCATTGCTTCCTCGGATCATACGCATCCCGTACCCCCTCACCGATGAAGATCAGCAGTGAGAGCATAATGGACAGTGAAATAAAGGCACTGATGCCCAGCCAGGGGGCCTGCAAGTTCTCTTTACCCTGGGCTACCAACTCACCCAGCGAAGGAGACCCTGGTGGCAGGCCAAAACCCAAAAAGTCGAGTGCGGTCAGCGTGACCAGCGAGCCATTAAAGATAAACGGCATAAAGGTTAGCGTTGCCACCATTGCATTGGGCAGCACATGCTTATACATAATCACTGCATTGGGCTGGCCCAGTGCGCGTGCGGCTCTGACATACTCCAGGTTGCGGGCTCGCAGAAACTCGGCGCGGACAACATCGACCAGGTTCATCCAGGAAAACAGCAGCATAATCCCCAATAACCACCAGAAGTTGGGCTCCACCAGACTCGCCAGAATGATCAGCAGAAAAAGTACCGGCAGGCCTGACCAGATCTCAATAAAGCGCTGCATAAAGAGGTCAATTTTACCGCCATAGTATCCCTGAACAGCGCCGGCAATTACGCCAATAATCGAGCTGGCGATGGTTAGTACCAGCGCAAATAGAACAGATATACGGAATCCGTAGATCAGTCGCGCCAACAGATCCCGTCCCTGATCATCCGTGCCTAGCCAGTTAGTGCTGGTGGGAGGGGAGGGTGCAGGCTGATCCAGATTGTAATTGATTGTGTCATAGCTGAATGGGATCGGAGGCCAGTAGAGATTTCCTGACTTCTCTATGATCAGCTCCTGAATATAGGGGTCACGGTAATCAACCGGCGCATCAAAGTCGCCACCAAAATCGGTCTCGGTGTAGTCGGAAAATAGTGGGAAATAGGTTTGCTGAGCCGTGGTGATCATCAGCGGTTTATCGTTGGCAATCAGCTCCGCGAACAGAGATATAAAGAACAGCAGACCAAAGATCCACAATGAACCCAAGGCGCGCCGGTTTTGTCGGAAGCGTTGCCAGCGTCTTTGTCGTATCGATAGTGTCTGTTGCAAAGCTACAGTTCCCTGGATTCAAAATCGATACGTGGATCAACCAGCGTATAGGTGATATCGGATACCAGTTTTAGCAGCAGACCAACCAGTGTGAAAATATAGAGCGTGCCGAAAATCACCGGATAGTCGCGGTTAATTACCGCCTCGTAACCCAGCAGACCCAAACCGTCTAAAGAGAAAATCACTTCAATTAGCATGGATCCAGTGAAGAATATGCCGATCAGAGCTGCGGGCATTCCGGCGATTATCAGCAGCATCGCGTTTCTGAAAACGTGACCATACAGTACCTGCTTGGAACTCAGACCTTTGGCGCGTGCGGTGAGCACATACTGCTTATGGATCTCATCAAGAAAGGCGTTTTTGGTAAGCATCGTCAGTGTTGCAAAACTGGAGATCACTGATGCGGTCACCGGCAGTACCAGATGCCAGAAGTAGTCACCAATCTTCTGTATCCAGTTAAGCTGATCGAAGTCTGGTGAGGTTAATCCGCGCAGTGGAAACCACTCAAAATAGGTGCCTCCCGCAAACAACACGATAAGCAGAATCGCAAACAGAAAGTTTGGAATAGCGTAGCCGACAATGATGACCGTGGAGCTCCATAGATCAAAGGGGCTGCCATCGTGTACTGCCTTGCGGATACCTAGCGGAATCGACACGAAATAAGTGATTAGAGTTGTCCAGAGTCCGAGCGAGATAGAGACCGGCATCTTCTCAATAATCAGATCAACGACCGGTTTGTCACTGAAGAAGCTGCGGCCAAAATCAAAGGTCAGGTAATCACCCAGCATTTTTACAAAGCGCTGGTAGGCTGGCTTATCAAAACCGTAGAGTTTTTCGATCTCAGCGACCAGTGCCGGATCCATTCCCTGAGCACCGGGGTATCCACTCTGATTGGAGTTTAGCGCGCTGTCGGCACTCATATCGGAGCGCTCACCGGAACCGATTCGGCTGGTCGCATCAACCGCAAAACCCTGCAGATGCGCCAGTGCCTGCTCAACAGGGCCTCCCGGTGCCAACTGAATAATCAGAAAATTAAGCAGCAGGATGCCGAAAAGTGTTGGAATAATCAGTAAAAGTCGCCGGACGATATAGGCTGCCATTAATCCTTAACCCACCAGGTATCTATCCCTAAAGCATATTTCGGGCGCACTGACGGGAAGCTGAATTTGTCCCAGTAGGCGATACGATGGGATGCGATATGGAATTGTGGAATCAGGTAATGGTTCCACTGAAGTACCCGGTCAAGCGCACGAGCTCGCAGA
>JBFEXW010000279.1:0-3103 GCA_041562495.1 Marinobacterium sp.
AACGGAGAGGGGCTATTCTGTGCAACAAGTTGCCGAACGACTCGGCGTTTCTCAGCACAGCATCTACAAGCGGGTAAATGCCAATAAGCCCGATACCGACGCCTATAAAGATCAGCAACTTGTAGAAGCCAAGAAAGAGATCCTTCGACTCAAAGCCCAACTTAACCGAGCTGAGGAGGAACGGGATATTCTAAAAAAGGCCGCAAGATACTTTGCAAGCCAGTCCGAGTGAAGTATCGCTTTATTGATGAGCATCGTAGGCAGCATGCTGTTCAGTTGATGTTTTGAAGCAGCCTCAAAATGAGGCTGAGCTTTGTCTGTGATACTCGGGGGAGTCCAGATTGATACGCGGTGGTAGCTTCAGTGCAGTATCTTTTAAGCGCTGCGCGTTTTCACGAGTGAAGTTACGGATAGGGATGTCACCGACGATTCTCTTGAGCAGCCTGATTTGAGACTCCTTGTCATCAATCGTTTTCCGTCTGACACCTTCTCGTTCCTGCTCAAGCTTGTATCGTTGCCAGACATCAGAGAGCTTCAGACAAGGCTCTCTAGGCGCTTCAGATTTAACAGCAGCCTTACGCTTCGTCGCTCTGACGTTCCATGTAAGCGTCTGAACGTCGACTATATCTCCCCGCTCCGCTGCCTCAAAGAGTGGCTCAACCTGATCCAGCAAAGCCGCACTACGAAGCACAGCCTCACGTCGACTCTTAGTCTTCAGTGATCGTCGAATATGAGTACAGGCAATAGCGAAACGTGCAGCCGAAGGCACACGAATACGGAAGTAAAAAACAGAGTGTCGCGAAGTCTCGATATAGGCTGTAGCACGAGCCATGTGTCTCACCTTGTGTCTCACCAAGGCGCTCACAGACATTAAAGACTATATGTATCAAGGAGTTAAAGCAGAATGGAGATGACTCCACCAGCCGACATCCCGGCACATGAATCCACCGCTGTGGCTGCTCCCTTCCGGGCCTGACCAGGTTCACGGTTTATCATTGCGAGAGGACCGGCAGAGTCACCACAACGCCCTCAATTTGAGGAGGACGAAGTATAAGCATCCCATTTTTAGAATGCAATGCGCATATCAAAAGAGGCCGATAAACATTAAAAATGCAAGCAGTGAAAGCGATATCGCCAGTGCGCGGTTAACCTGCCGTTGATGGCGCTCAAGAAAACGCAGCCCTCTGGTACCGCTCAGCGCAAGCGCAACGATCAGATACCAACTGGTATCTGTAATCCAGGGCGTCAACACCAGTATTAGGTCCTCATTGAATGAGGCATTTTCCTCAACAAAGGGGGCGAACAACGCGAGAAAGAACAGCGCCAACTTAGGGTTAAATAGCGCGATTGCTGCGCCGTCTCTGGCCGCACCCAGCAATGAGCGATGCGACACCTCCGCCTGATCAATTTTAAGCGTACCGCCGCGCCAGGCCCCGCGTGCAAGGTATAAAAGATAACCCACAGCAAAAAGCGTCAGCAAGGTCTGCAACAACGGTATATGGATCAATAACTGACTGATTCCCATGACCGTAACCAGTGCCCATAAACCCACCATTGCCCCATGACTAAACGCCGTAACCACGCCATGAAGACGACTGCGATTCAGAGTCTGATTAACCACGACCAGCAAACTTGGACCTGGTGAAATCGCTCCCATCAAACAGACCAGAGCAAGCGTGATCCACTCTATAAAACTCATCGATACTCTCTTTCAATTATCGCCAATCAGGCATCGGATCCTGCTCTAAAAACTCGGCGGCTATGCTAAACTGCGCAGCAAGTCTAACTGATAGCGAACACTAACGTAATGGCAGGATCACTTCAGGATCAACTTCTCAAATCCGGCGTCGCCAGCAAAACGCAGGCAAAGAAAGCCACTATTGAGAAACGAAAAAAGAAAAAGCAGGGAGCCGATCAGCTCGCCGCTGAAAAAGCAGCGCGCCAGGCAGAACTGGAAAAGGCACGTCAGGAAAAGCAGGCGAAAGACAAAGCCCTGAACGATGCACTTAAGGCCGAGCAGAACGAAAAAGCGATCGACGCTCAGGTGAAACAACTGATTGAACACCACCAGATCAAACCTTCGGATAAGGCTGAGACGCGTTATCAGTTTGCGGATGGGAAGATGATCAAAACCCTGTGGGTTGATGAATCGATGCTCGCTCCGCTCTCTCGCGCACAGCTACGTGTCGCCCGACTGGGAGAGGGTTACGCGCTGGTTCCTGCAGTCGTTGCTGAACGCATCGAACAGCGTCGTGCTGATATTCTGATTCCACTGTCATCAGATCAGCAGGTTTCGGATGAGGATGACCCGTACGCCGATTATGCTATTCCTGACGATCTTATGTGGTAAACAGCATGTTCAACGGCAGCCAGTACTGAGTATTAACCTCGATACTGGCTGAGCATTAAAAAAGACTGATCAGCTAGCGATTACCATCACACCTTCAACTTCAATATCAGCATCTTTCGGCAGCGCCTTAACAGCAAAAGCTGCACGAGCAGGGTAAGGCTCTTTAAAGTAACGCGCCATTACCTCGTTCACCTGAGCAAAATACCCCATATCAGACAGCAGAATAGTCAGCTTAACAATATCCTGAAGCGTACCACCCGAAGCGTCTGCAACCGCCTTCAGGTTTTCAAACACCCGTACGGCCTGCGCTTCAAAACTCTCTGTTACCATCTCCATTGTTTCCGGATTCAGTGGGATCTGCCCTGACATATAAACGGTGTTTCCCACCTTAACCGCCTGCGAATAGGTCCCTATAGCAGCAGGGGCTTTATCGGTACTAATCGTGCTGCGATTTGACATCCAAACTCTCCAAATAAACTGATAAAAAGTAAAACTAATCCCAGCCGAATCCGTCTGGAAGGCGCTATTTTTACAATCGACAGAGATTCACGCAATCACTAAGATATCGAACTTCTAACTTTCAGAGGCCAATAGCTTGCTACGTTTAGACCAGCTACTTGTAGAACTTGGACATTATTCAAGCCGCGCCCAGGCCCAAAGAGTGATTAAGGAGGGGCGTGTAGAGATACAGCAAAGTAACTGGGTAGTGGCCAGCAAACCCTCTTTGAAGCTGAATCCAGACACACCAATACG
>JBFEXW010000280.1:0-3084 GCA_041562495.1 Marinobacterium sp.
GCATCCATGCCCATTTTGGAACCCAATCCGGAAACCGGAGATGCAAAATCGAGATAATCGATTGGCGTATTCTCGATCAGCGTTGTATCCCGGGCAGGATCCATCCGGGTAGTAATCGCCCATATAACATCCTGCCAGTCACGAACGTTCACATCATCATCACAGACAATCACGAACTTGGTGTACATAAACTGACGCAGGAAAGACCAGACACCGAGCATCACGCGTTTCGCATGCCCCGGGTACTGCTTCTTCATGCTGACTACTGCCATGCGATAAGAGCAGCCTTCTGGTGGCAGATAGAAATCAACGATCTCAGGAAACTGCTTCTGCAGAATGGGCACAAACACCTCATTCAGCGCGACACCCAATATTGCTGGCTCATCTGGTGGACGACCAGTATAGGTACTGTGATAGATCGCATCTTTACGGCGGGTAATTCTCTCAACCGTAAACACTGGGAAGCTATCCACTTCATTGTAGTAACCGGTGTGATCCCCAAAAGGCCCCTCGTCGGCCATATCACCGGGGTAGATATATCCTTCAAGCACAATCTCTGCACTCGCTGGCACCTGCAGATCACTACCGATACAGCGGGTCACTTCAGTCTTACCGCCACGCAACAGCCCCGCGAAAGCGTATTCCGAGAGTGTATCAGGAACCGGAGTAACGGCTCCGAGAATAGTCGCCGGATCCGCACCCAGTGCCACTGCAACAGGAAAGGGTTCACCCGGATGCACCTGCTGCCACTCACGGAAATCCAGCGCACCACCGCGGTGTGCCAGCCAGCGCATAATCAGACGGTTCTTACCGATCAACTGCTGACGATAGATACCCAGATTCTGACGCTGCTTATTGGGCCCACGAGTAATCACCAGCGGCCAGGTCACCAAAGGCGCTGCATCACCCGGCCAACAGGTCTGGATCGGAAGCTTATACAGGTCGACCTCATCCCCCTCCAGCACGAGCTGCTGGCAGGGTGCTTTACGCACCTCCTTCGGCCCCATATTGAGCACCTGCTTAAACACAGGAAGCTTCTCCCAGGCGTCTTTCATACCCTTGGGTGGTTCCGGCTCCTTCAGTTGCGCGAGTAATATACCCACATCGCGCAACGCCGATACTGATTCAGCCCCCATGCCCAGAGCGACACGCTCCGGTGTACCAAACAGGTTTCCCAGTACCGGCATATCAAAGCCAACCGGGTTTTCAAAAAGCAGTGCAGGCCCGCCTCTGCGCAGCGTTCTGTCACAGATTTCGGTCATCTCAAGATTAGGGTCCACAGGGTGCTTGATCCGCTTCAGCTCACCCCGCTTCTCAAGCATATCGATAAAGTCTCGAAGATCTTTGTACTTCTCGCTACCCATTAGCCAACCCCAAAAATAGAAAAGGGCGAGTCATGATGCTCGCCCTTGTATTATAGATCTGTACTAACCCAAATTACTTCCGTTTCATTGACAGGAAGAACTCTTCGTTAGTCTTGAAGTCTTTCAGCTTGTCGATCACAAATTCGGTCGCTGCCGCATCTTCCATTGGATCAAGCAGCTTACGCAGAATCCACATGCGCTGCAGCTCCTCTTCAGTGGTCAACAGGTCTTCACGACGTGTGCCGGAACGACGAATATTGATCGCAGGGAACACGCGCTTCTCAGCAACGCGACGATCCAGATGAACTTCAGAGTTACCGGTACCTTTGAACTCCTCAAAGATAACCTCGTCCATCTTGGAACCAGTATCCACCAGCGCTGTCGCGATGATAGTCAGGCTGCCACCCTCTTCAATATTACGCGCCGCACCGAAGAAACGCTTAGGACGCTCAAGTGCATGAGCATCCACACCACCGGTCAGCACCTTACCGGAGGATGGAATAACGGTGTTATAAGCACGCGCCAGACGAGTGATAGAGTCGAGTAGAATGACGACATCTTTCTTATGTTCAGTGAGGCGTTTGGCTTTTTCCAGAACCATCTCAGCAACCTGAACGTGACGTGATGGTGGCTCATCAAAGGTTGATGCAACAACTTCACCACGAACAGTGCGCTGCATCTCGGTAACCTCTTCAGGGCGTTCGTCGATCAGCAAAACGATCAGATAACATTCAGGATTGTTACGCGTAATGCTGTTTGCGATATTCTGCAGCATCAGTGTCTTACCCGCTTTCGGCGGTGACACGATCAACGCACGCTGGCCTTTACCCATAGGGGAAACCAGATCAAGAACACGTGCGGTAATATCTTCAGTACTACCGTTGCCGATCTCCATTCGCAGGCGATTCTGCGCAAAGAGCGGTGTCAGGTTTTCGAATAGAATCTTGCTCTTCGCATTTTCCGGCTTGTCATAGTTGATCTCAGCAACTTTCAACAGCGCGAAGTAACGCTCACTGTCCTTTGGCGGACGGATTTTGCCAGAGATCGTATCACCGGTACGCAAATTAAAACGGCGAATCTGACTGGGTGAAACGTAGATATCATCTGGACCTGCCAGATAAGATGAGTCGGCGGATCGCAGGAAGCCGAAGCCATCCTGGAGAATCTCCAGCACACCATCGCCATAAATATCTTCACCACTACGCGCGTGCTTTTTAAGAATTGCGAAGATAACGTCCTGTTTACGTGAACGCGCGAGATTGTCCATTCCCATTTCTGCTGCAATATTCAGCAGCTCGGGCATGCTTTTTAATTTGAGTTCGGTAAGGTTCATTTTTTCGTTACATGAATTGGCTATAGGCAGCCAGATCGGCTAAATACCGGAAGGCTAGTTATTTGAAGAAGAATTATTGGAACAGCGGTCAGAAATTGACCAGCGGACTAAATATATAACTCTGCAGCTAGACTGTCTAGTACGTTATGTATATTTATTAGGCAGACGCTGGACATCTGCCTGTCAGAACAACCAATGAATTAAAGATTGGCATCAACAAAAGCAGCCAGCTGCGACTTGGAAAGCGCACCGACCTTAGTTGCTTCTACGTTACCACCTTTAAATAGCATCAGCGTAGGAATACCACGGATACCAAATTTTGGCGGTGTTTCATTGTTTTCGTCGATGTTCAGCTTACACACCTTCAGACGACCGCTGTACTCCTTA
>JBFEXW010000281.1:0-3069 GCA_041562495.1 Marinobacterium sp.
CGGCAACGTGTCGGAAAATCCTGTCGCTACTCCCGACAAGGGTGATCGTCGCTTCCAGAACGAAGAGTGGTCCAAGAACCCAATATATGACTATATCAAACAGTCGTACCTGCTGACCTCAAAGATGCTGACAGAGATGGCATCTAACGCCAAACTTAACGATGGCGAGCAGGCTAAGCTGGATTTTTATACCAAACAGTACATCGACGCGATGTCACCCAGTAATTTTGTGATGACGAACCCGGAAGTGCTGCAACAGGCACTGGAAACCAAGGGACAGAGTCTTCTCGATGGGATGAAAAACCTGCTGGCTGATTTTGAAAAAGGCCGCATCTCGATGACTGATGAGAGCGCCTTTACCCTGGGTGAGAACCTGGCGACAACGCCCGGAGCTGTCGTATTCCAGAATGATATTTTCCAGCTAATCCACTACAAGCCAGAAGCTGAGCAGATTTATTCGCGTCCAACGCTGATCATTCCGCCCAGCATCAACAAGTTCTATATTCTTGATCTTCAGCCACACAACTCATACGTCAAATATTGTGTTGAGCAGGGACAGAATACCTTCCTGATCTCCTGGAAAAATCCAACTGCTGACCAGTCTGATATCGGTTGGGATGACCTAGTGGGAGAGGGTATTCTGGAAGCGATCCGCGTCACGAAAGAGATCGCCGAAGCAGATAAGATCAATCTGGTGAGCTGGTGTGTCGGTGGAACATTGACGGCCACTGCGCTGTCGGTACTGGCCAACCGCAAAGATACAACCATCTCCAGCGCGACCTTCCTGACTACACTGACCGATTTCAGAGATCCCGGTGATCTCTGTGTGTTCATCGATGAATATCAGGTAAAACAGCTCGAAGAGAAAGTAAATAAGCAGGGCTTCCTCAACGGACGCGAGCTGGCGACCTCTTTCAATATGCTGCGCTCTAACGACCTGATCTGGTCCTATGTGGTTAACAACTACCTCAAGGGTCAGACACCACCACCGTTCGATATCCTCTACTGGAACAGTGATTCAACCAACCTTCCAGCGAAGATGTATACCTACTACATCAACGAGATGTACCTGAAAAACAAACTGTCCGAACCTAATGGACTGACTGTTTGTGGAGAACCGGTAGATCTTGGCAAGATCAAGGTCCCCTGTTACTTCCTGTCCACCATCGAAGACCATATAGCGCCATGGAAAGCGACCTTTGCGGCAACGGAAACCTTCGGTTCACAGATTGAGTTTGTACTGGGTGGCAGTGGACACGTGGCAGGAGTTATCAACCCAGCATCTAAAAACCGTCGTAACTATTGGATCAAGGGCGAACAGGGCCAGGGTCCAGACCACTGGCTGGAAACTGCCGAACGCGTAGAAGGCTCCTGGTGGCCAAACTGGGCCGAATGGATTCGCCGTCGCGCAGGCAAGAAAGTCGATGCACCAACCCGTTTGGGCAACGACACCTACCAGCCTATTGAAGCCGCGCCGGGCAGCTACGTAAAAGTACGTATCGACTAACATTAGCCTGGCATATCTGAAAGCCAGAGCACTCATCAGGGTCCTCTGGCTTTTTTCTCTGTTCGCAATCCGGTAACGGTGCGTTTATCTCTATATTTAACGCCAGACAAGAACCGGTGTAAGCTGCGTGCAATCGCACACCCAACCCGACCAACCAAACCGGAGAGCGTTAACCATGGAAAAGTTTTTTGATGCCGGCCTGAATATGCGCCGTTCTACACTAGGCGCTGAGTATGTCGATAAGAATCTGGCTACTGCCGATGAACTGACGCGCCCATTTCAGGAAGCGATGACCGCCTGGTGCTGGGGTTTCGGCTGGAGCGATGAGGCTATCGATCCCAAAACCCGGTCTCTGATGAATCTCGCCATGCTCGGCGCTATGGGCAAATCTCATGAGTGGATCACTCACTGTCGCGGCGCACTAAATAATGGTTGCACCGTTGAGGAGATCCGCGCCGCAATCCATATGGTCGGTATCTATGCTGGCGTACCCGCCGCGGTTGAGTGTTTTCGCAATGCCCGTACAGTACTGGAAGAAGCGGGTAAGATTTAGTCTTCCCCAATAACTATGAATAGAGTTTTACTCGTTGGTTAATCGTACAGACTGGTATCCTGAGCTCAGCAAGCTGATCAAACTCGGCTGGCCAATTTTTCTGGCTCAGTCATCACAAACAGCTATGGGACTGGCAGATACACTGATGGCCTCCTGGGCCGGTGTCAACGAACTGGCTGCGGTCTCGCTCGGCGCTGGCCTCTGGCTGCCGCTGTTTCTGTCGTTAAGCGGCGTCACTCTGGCACTGACGCCATTAGTCGCTCACTTAGTGGGTGCTGACCGATCCAGCGAAACACCCAGGCAGCTTCACCACAGTCTGCTTCTGGCTCTGATACTGGGATTGATTGGCGTACTACTGCTTAATCAGGCGGGGCCGCTACTAGATGCACTGGGTGTCGAAACTGCGTTAAAAAACCGCACCCTGGATTACCTGTTTGCGATCAGTTGGGGACTGCCTGCACTGCTGTTATATCAGGCAATTCGCTCCTTTGCGGAGGGGTTCGGGCAAACCCACCCTACAATGAAGATCGGCCTGCTCGCTGTACTGATCAATATCCCGCTGAACTATCTGCTGATCTTCGGAAAACTTGGTTTCCCTCAACTGGGCGGAGTGGGTTGCGGATGGGCAAGCAGTATTGCGTTTGGGTTGATGCTGATCTCAGGCATCATCTTTCTTCAGCGAAGCCAGCAGTTTCGCTCACTCAACATCTGGTCAGTAGTTAATCGGCCACAAAGTGGGGTTTTTAGGGAACACCTTTCGATAGGCCTGCCAATCGCAGTATCTCTATTGATCGAAACCAGCATGTTCTGTGCAATAGCCCTGTTGCTTGCAAGCTACGGAGCCGAGGTCATCTCGGCGCATCAGATCACGCTCAGCATATCCAACTTAATCTTTATGCTACCTCTATCCCTCTGCCTATCACTAACGATACGCGTAGGCCACCTCGAACTGCCTATTATAAAACTAATTTATATCATTCGCATCTAAATAAACGTAGATGTTCAGGAG
>JBFEXW010000282.1:0-3065 GCA_041562495.1 Marinobacterium sp.
CCAGAATCTCACGGCAGTTGAAACGAGGTCAGCTATCGCCCCGTTCAGCCTGCCACCAACTGGCCAGAACCCTTAGAGAGCGCCAGATAGACGGGCAAAAATCCTTACAATTGGAGCTTGATCAACTCCGCTTTCAGAGTCGTTCCCCTGATACAAAACAGGTGATCAATTTTATTCATCGGTTGAAACGAAATGGCTGATTGGGGATTTGCTCAAAGCCTGTGGCTATGGCTGCTGCCAATACCTTTCGTGTGGCTACGCATACGTCGTAAACAGCGTGCAGCGTGGCCAGCGCTTTGGCCGGCACCTCGAATTCGCTACCCGCTACTGCACCGTTTAGCCATCAACTACAGCGTCGAGCCGGAACACAAATACCAGCCAGCCAAAGACCGTCTCGCTGCAATCGCGTTTATTCTATTCGTTATCGCCCTTGCGCAACCGGTGCGCTTCACCGACAGGATCAGCGCATCGGCTAACACAGAGCCGGTCGATCTGGTGTTACTGGTCGACACCAATATCACCATGGTTCTCAAAGATTACGTTGTTGATGATCAGCCGATTGATCGAATGAGCATGACACGGCATTTACTCAACGATTTTGTTACCGCCTATTCCGGTCGTCGAATCGGTTTATCAATTATGGGAAATCCTCCTCTTCACTGGTTACCCTTTACCTCAGACAAAAAGAGCGTACTGGAAGCTATCTCCAGAATCCAAACGACACTAGGAGGCCGTTTATCTGATATGTCTGCGTCACTTCAGTTAGTGAGTGACAGGTACAGGAGTGACGATGATAAGGTCGTTGTGATGATCACCGACAGCAGCCTGCAACTGGGTGCAGTCTCCCCGCAATCAGCCGCAAGTACGCTGGCTAAAAAAGGCTACACCCTCTACGTTATCGCGATAGGCTCAACGGAAATTGGTCAGGAGCAGATCGATAAAGCGGGGTTCATTTACGAGCCAGTCGATCTCGAAACGCTGCAAAAAGTGGCAGAAGCAGGCTCAGGCCAGATGTTTCATGCGCTCGATGCAACAGCTTTTCGCGATGCATTAGCAACGATCGAATCACAGCATCGGCAAGTGATCACCGGTGCGCAAGAGTTCAGACTCGTTCAGAACTGGTATCAGGTACCACTGCTGTCGGGCCTGTTAATCCTTGTATATGTCATCTTTGCCACACCCAGAAGCGCAGCGCTAAGAGGTCAGGAGTGATCATCTTCGATACACTGTACTGGCGCGAGCCCCTTTGGTTATCACTACTAGCCCTACCCCTGTTAATTGTTCCTCTGTATAGATTGCGTCAGAAAGCCCGCTGGGCAAAACTCGCCGACAGAGATCTTCTGCCTTGGCTGGAATCGATCTCAACGCCAACATCCAGAATGCCGGTAAGATTGATGCTTTTGCTGGCATGGGGGCTGTTTATCCTCGCACTATCGGGGCCTCGGACACCGCGGTACATACCACCCGAAGTGAGCCCCGCTAAAGAGAAGATTATATTTATCGCTGACCTCTCTGCTTCGATGAACGCCAGAGATGCCCGCACTAACCTGACCTCGACAGCACGCTCACTCGCCACACAACAGCTGGCGACCAACTGGTCGAAGGCGCTGACAAAGCAGGTGCAAACGGGCATTGTTATCTTTGCTGGCAACGCGCACTGGCTGTTGAAGCCCTCAAACGACGCTGATCTGGTGCTGCACTATTTTGATCAGTTATCACAGATCATTCCGCCAACGCTTGGCAATGAACTGACTGGTGCAATTCGCCTTGCTGGCGAAGATATAATCAGCTCACATCAACGCGGTCACATTGTTATCCTGAGTGATGGTGATATTGATACCGACCATAGAGTTGATGCCGAGAAAACAGTAGCAGAGATACGCCAGCGTTACTCTGAGATTGATTTCACTATTGTTGGCATCGGCGGCTCGGAGGAGATCAAAGTACTGGATTGGATTGACCAGCCACTGCTGATCAATCAGCGAGCGACGACGACTCGCCTCGATAGCAAATGGCTAAAGCGCTTAGCGAGCATAGCTAATGGACAATATCTGCCACTGGAAAATGCCGCTAATTTGAGTCTGACTGATGCGATTAACCTCAGGACGCCGACTATTCATCCCGAAGACAGGACGAAAGTTTTGTGGCGGGAGTGGTTCTCTGTTCCTCTAATCCTTGGGATTTTATTACTTCTCGCCGCACTGGAACTGGCAAAAGGTGGGAGTAAAAGAGATGGCTAATCAGCGCAGATATCTGGCGTTCGGGATGTTCCTGCTACTCTTCGCCAGCACACCCGACTTACAGGCTGACATGGAACAGGCTCAACAGGCGTTAGATAAGGAAGGCTACGAAGAGGTCAGGGATCTCTATCGCCAGCGGTCTGGTTACGCTGCCCGCTTTGGTGAGGGTGTCGCATGCTACCGTTTAAAAGATTATGCCTGCGCCCAAAACAACTTTGCTTCCGCGGCCTGGCAGGCAACCGACCGGTTGCAGCGGGGAACGGCTATATTCAATCTGGCAAACAGCCACTTCTTCAGTGGCAACCTGAAACAGGCGACGATTCTGTACCGCGAAGCGGGATTACTGGGAGTTAACGAAGTTCAGGTGCGTATCAATCTATCCTTTGCCGAAAGCCTCGCCAAATCGGTTGAACAACATATTCAGAATCTCAGAAAAATAAAGGCCAGCGCGGAGTGGCGATCACAAGCCAGTGAGTTGCCAGAGAATCTAGTTGAGCAACTGGCCGATGGCATATATCTGGAACCACCCGAAGAGGTCGCCATCATTCTAAAAGCACTCTCACCGCAGCAGGCGAAGGAACTTCTAACGGCCAGCATACAGAGCATGTCAAACCCGAACGCGGGATCATCTGCCCAATATGAGCCAAGATGGATCCAGTCAGAAACTTCAGCCCAAGCGGGCAGCACCGCCGACCTGCTGAATATTTTAATGTCCATGGAGATCGGTCTGCCAAACGCGGGCGTGCACGAACCTTACCGTATTGAGGGGCAGCGGCCATGGTAAGAGCTTTGTGTCTGCTCATTGCCCTGTTTATCTATCCCGAG
>JBFEXW010000283.1:0-3026 GCA_041562495.1 Marinobacterium sp.
GGTTGCAAGAATCAGATGGACGGGAGTTTCCTGTACTTATTGGCGATAAAGAGGCTGGTAAGCTGGGCGTATCTGTCGGAGATTACCTGTCCTGCCTGTCGATCAGAAAGAAAAATGGAAAGAAAGCAATTCTTGTAGGGCTGGTCGATCATACAACAAGCAAGAGCTTAAATTACTCAGTAAGAGATGCACGTCATAATTTAAACTGGATAAACTGGCAAAGTATACTGCTCGGAGCTTTGGGTATTCTGGCAGTTCCCGGTGCTTTCGTGGCGATGTTTCTTCTTGGTCTTAAATCCTTTTGGGAAGGTATGATAGTCAGCTTTGGTGCCGCGATGCTGCCCGCTTTCGTGATTGCAGGTCCGTTGGACTGGCGCGGCATCACTGCGGATGCTCACTTTAAAAAAGTGAGGAAGGAGTTCTTAGAGAAAGGGCCGCTGGTAAGCGGCTCCGCTATGCCGGACAAAGGAGAAGTTTACCCACCTCCAGCACAGGAGCCATCGTCCTACAGCGTGCAATTCACAGGCAAAATTCTTTTCGATAAATTCGACCAGGAGAAGCTAGATGTGCTGAGCAGGAAGCTGAGAATGGATTTACCTGCTCGTATAAAATCCCGTAATTTTGTCAAAAGTAAAACTGACGAAGCAACCGCGAAAAAGTTAGTGTCTGTATTTGAAGCCATCGGCGTAGAAACCCAGCTGATTCCGAATACTGATTGATAAGAGATCCCTTAGGAACGTGTGATCAAGTATCCAGTTTTCGGCTAATTCACGAGTACTGATCGTTTCGCCTTTATTTTCGCTGGATTTGAGCAAGAATGTCCCTAAATTTCGCTGTCTGGAAGCTGATTAGCAGATTCCAGACGGATTTGTCCCCGCAGCATCTGATCGACACGCACGATATTCGCCAGAGTAAATAGCATTGCCAACTTGTTATCCTGCTTGTGTAGACCAGGGTAGCGAGCTTTTACAAAACCAAACTGGCACTTGATGATCCGAAAAGGATGTTCGACTTTGGCCCGTATGCTGGCTTTCAGATATTCGGTACGGATCTCACCGGGTCGCGCTGCCCCGAGTTGTTCTTCGTTGAGGACGGGGCTTCGATAATAGCCGCGTCGATAAGGGGGCCTTCTTTTAAAAGCACGCCCGCATCGGTCAGCCACTGGCTATCCCGCTGAGCTGTGGCGGAAGGCCCCAGGTGTTTGCCCTGTCCATTGTTTAAACGCACGGCTGAATGCGGCAGTTTCGGAGAAACCGAGCTGCTGAGAGATCTCCAGTATCGACAACCGTGACTGGTTTAACAGGTGGATGGCGTTGTCTCTACGCATCTCATCTTTAATGGTCTGAAAGCTGGTGCCCTCATCTTTTAGCTTACGTCGCAGGGTGCGCTCTGTCAGATTGAGGCGGATCGCAACTTCTCTCATGTCCCTGAACGCAAGAATATCGGGTGAGATCAGATCTCTGACACGTCGGGTATAGACCGGCACATACTCCTGTCGGGTAAACCACTGGAGTGGCGCGGTACGCAGGTGCTCCCTGAGGGTTTCAACACGCTGGATAATCGGTGCGCTCAGTACACTGGCATCGAAAATCAGACTGTTGCTTTCCGCCTGATAACTCACGGGGCAGGGAAATATCAGTCGGTACTCCGCGGCATGTGCCGGCATGGGACCTGCCATCTGAACCTCGATCAGTGGAATTCTCCGGCCAATCAGCCAGCTAGGGAAGCGGTGCCAGAGCATCAGCAGGATGTCGCGTAGCATATGGTCTTTATCTTTTTCCGGTTCTGCGAGCTTCATACTCAACGTCGCCCGGTCACCCTCAATCTGCAGGTTGATCACTATGGAGTCGTTAACGATTCTGTAAAAGCGACCCAGATGTCGATAGGCGCTCTCCAGCGTTTCGCAGCGCACCGCTTCTCGGGCATAGAGGCTGAAGGTGCCGTAGCGAGCGGGGCGTTTCGCTCTCGCCATGAACTCATCATTGCTGAGCTCCCAGGTCATGCGTGCCAGCGTGCCAAACTGGGCTGGAGTCAGACGAAACTTGTCGTTGTTTAGCAGAGATGAGTCTAAATGAGCGGCCTGTAATATCTGATCGACATCAAGATGCTGCTCCTGAGCGGCTTTCAGGGTTGCGATAGCAAAGTGGGATGAGATGCTGTGATTTTCAAAGTAAGCCATAGTGTTTGGCCGTTTAAGAATTTTATGCGGCGTTATTTGATCGAATTTAACGGTATATCATTAAAGCCTTGTCCGATTATATCAATAAATAGTCTCCAGCGGTCATTCAGTCTCGGTTTTTATCTATGGATAATGACCTCTATTGTGAATCTGCCGGTAAATTAGTCAGGCAGCGGCTGAACATCTGTTTTAATGCAGCTAAGATTCACTAATCGTATATATGGTGTCTAACAAGACCGATAACAGAGGACAAACTATGAAAGCGATCGTGGCGGTCAAACGAGTGATCGACTACAACGTGAAGGTTCGTGTCAAAGCGGATCACACGGACGTTGATCTGAGCAACACCAAGATGTCTATCAACCCGTTCTGGGAAATTGCTGTAGAAGAAGCAGTAAGACTGAAAGAGGCGGGCACTGTGTCGGAGATCGTTGTTGTTTCTATAGGTCCCAAGGCTTGCCAGGAACAGATCCGTTACGCAATGGCGCTGGGTGCTGACCGCGGTATTCAGGTCGAAACAGAACAGAGCCCAAGCTCTCTGGAAGTGGCTCAGATTCTGGCCAAGATCAATGAAGAGGAGCAGGCTCAGCTTTTCCTTCTGGGTTCCATTCAAATCATCGAATATAAATAACTGGCCCGATGTGTCCCCGTCAAAAGTGAGAATCTTGCGGGTATCCCAGGCCTTGGCCTGCAGCTTTTCAGCAGCCGACCAGACCGGATCGATGACTACGTTGCCGGTTAGCTCGTCAACCCGGTAGGACCTTACATCCCCGCTCCATTCATCATCGACATAGCTGTAGCTGCCTTGAAAGATCAGCACATCCGGTCCGATTTCTCCAAACAGCCA
>JBFEXW010000284.1:0-3026 GCA_041562495.1 Marinobacterium sp.
CGGCATGGCAAGACACGGTGGCGGCGCATTCTCGGGTAAGGATCCGTCCAAGGTGGACCGCTCAGCAGCCTATGCCGGTCGTTACGTTGCCAAGAATATCGTAGCGGCCGGACTGGCTGACCGCTGTGAGATCCAGGTCTCCTATGCGATTGGTGTTGCAGAGCCCACCTCAGTATCAGTGAATACTTTTGGTACTGGAAAGATCTCTGATGAACGCATTGTTGCACTGGTACGTGAACACTTCGATCTGCGTCCCTATGCGATTACACGTATGCTCGACCTGCTGCATCCGATGTATCGCCAGACCGCCGCATACGGACACTTCGGTCGTAACCCGTTCGAGATGACTGTAGGTGACGACACCTTTACCGCGTTCCCCTGGGAGAAAACAGACAAAGCGGAAGAGCTGCGTAGCGCCGCCGGTCTTTAATATCGGATATACGCTCAGTCCGGAAATGCCGGGCTGAGCCCCTTCGCAATATTCTACTCTCGTTACAAATTAGCCTGTTCCTACGCTTTACTACTCCCGCTATTTAACACTGTGGCATAATCGGGCTCACCTAAAACAGTTTTGAGTATCCGATGCGAATTCCACGCGCTTACGAGGATCAGCCCCTAGAGCTGGAGCTGGCGATAGATCTCTCAGATCAGACACATAATCATCTCGTTAAAGTTCTGCGCCTGAAGTCCGGTGACCTGTTACAGCTATTCAATGGTGATGGCCGGGATTATCAGGCACGTCTGACAGAGGTTGAGAAACGTCGCTCAAAAGCAGTGATTGAACTGCGCACTGAACGCCAAAACGAGTCGCCACTAAAAATCTCTATCGGACAGGGGCTTTCGCGTGGAGAGCGCATGGACTGGGCTATCCAGAAAGCCACTGAACTGGGTGTTCATCATATAACGCCTCTCTTCACCGAGCGGTCAGAGGTACGTCTGAGTGCAGAGCGCCAGGTCAAACGCAGTAAGCACTGGCAACAGGTAGCGATTAGCGCCTGTGAGCAGAGCTTTCGGGCAACGCTCCCGACAATCGATGAGCCGGGTTCTCTGAGCGAGTGGATCAGTTCCGTTGATGCAGATCTGAAACTGGTTCTGCACCCTCATACCACACCACTGGTACTCGGCGAGATCGAGAAACCCAGCTCTGTTGCCTTGCTGATAGGTCCCGAGGGCGGTCTTGAAGAGCAGGAGGTGCAAGAGGCGATTGATCAGGGGTTTCATCCCTGGTTGCTGGGACCACGTGTACTTCGCACCGAAACAGCGCCCATCGCGGCCGCTGCCGTACTAAACTATTTATGGGGTGATTTCAGCTAGGAAGCTGCGCACTCTTCCCACCCTAACAGGAGTATCCACATCTATGAGTATTAAAATCGGTATTGTCATGGATCCTATAGAGGCTATCAGCTACAAAAAAGATAGTTCACTGGCGATGTTATGGGCTGCACAGCGCAAGGGCTGGTCAATTCAGTATATGGAGCAGTCCGATATCTACCTGCGCGATGGAGTGGTTAAAGCGCGCATGGCTCCGCTTGAGGTCGCGATGAATCCGGACAACTGGTTTACTCGCGGTGAATATGCAGACAAACCGCTTACCGACCTTGATCTGATTTTGATGCGCAAGGATCCACCGTTCGATAATGAGTTTATCTACACCACTCATCTGCTTGCCATCGCTGAAGCTCAAGGCGTACTAATTGTTAACCGCACACCAAGCCTCAGGGACTTCAACGAAAAGCTGTTCGCAACCCATTTCCCACAATGCTGCCCGCCAGTGCTGGTCAGCCGTTCTGCGGACAGACTGAAAGCCTTCCATGCTGAGCACAAAGATGTGATCTTCAAACCGCTGGACGGTATGGGTGGCAGCTCAATCTACCGCGTCGATGAGAAGGGACTGAATCTCGGTGTGATCATTGAGACCCTAACCCACCACGGTCAGCAGACCATTATGGCGCAGCGCTACATCCCAGAGATTGTTGACGGCGACAAACGCATTCTGATGATCAACGGCGAACCTGTCCCCTATGCATTGGCCCGTATCCCGAGTCAGGGTGAAACTCGCGGCAACCTCGCCGCCGGTGGTCGTGGCGAGGGGCGCCCACTGACGGACCGTGATCGCTGGATCTGCGATCAGGTTGCTCCGACTCTGGTTGAAAAAGGGCTCTATTTCGTCGGACTGGATGTGATCGGTGACTATTTGACCGAGATTAATGTCACCAGCCCAACCTGCATTCGGGAACTGGACAGCCAGTTCGGACTGGATATCGGCATGCAGTTGATGGACTGTCTTGAGGAACAGTTACGTAACTAAATGAGCAGTTCACCAGAATCTCACGAAAATCTCTGGTACGCGGAGAGTAGCGAACGTCTGCGATTTATGCTGATTCTCGCTATTCTGCTGCATGCTGTGCTGATTCTCGCGATGAATTTCAAACTTCCGGACGATCGGCAAAAACAGCAGACACTCGAGATCACGCTGGCGCGCTTTGACGACCAGAAAGCCCCCGATAAGGCTGACTATCTGGCACAAACCAATCAGCAGGGAAGTGGCGAAGCTGATGACAAGAGTGAACCTTCCACACAACAAACGGCAGTTTTTGAATCTGAAACGCTAAGAGATCAGTCCGCTAAAGCGGCACAGGCGTTGAACCAGACCGCCGTTAGTCAGCCCCCGACTCCCTCGCCTGATCAAAACCAGACTGAAGATATCCTGCCGGTTAAACAGCAACACCAGGGCTTCCAGGCTACGCTTACGACAACCCACATGGCAGAGAACAAAAGTACCAAGGATGAGCAGGTCGAGCCCAAACAGGCCTCAGCCACTCAGGCAGGCACTTCGACTTCTCTTGCCGCATTGAACCTGGAAATGGCCAACCTCAAAGCCAGAATTCGTCAGGAGCAGCAGGCGATCCGGGCGAGTGGGCACGCGTACAACCTGTCGACCTCGTATCGCGGGCACCGGGCGTTGATTGAAGCGCTGAATGCGCTGCTGGAGCCGGTGTTGGGCAGCGAGGCGGATGAGACACGAC
>JBFEXW010000285.1:0-2999 GCA_041562495.1 Marinobacterium sp.
AAACCAACGCTTCTCTGGCTTAACCGGGCGACTGATCAGATATCCCTGAGCCTCATGACACCCAAGTTCCTGAAGGAAACGGACCTGAGCCTCGTTTTCTACCCCCTCAGCTATTACCTGAAGATTCAGCGCATGTGCCAGCGCGATAATTGAACGGACGATCGCCTGATCATCCGCGTTAGAGATCAACTCGTGAATAAAGCTCTGATCGATCTTGATCTTGTCGACAGGCAAGCGCTTCAGGTAACTCATCGATGAATACCCGGTACCAAAATCGTCCAGCGCAACAGTAATCCCCATCTCTCTGACCTGTTCCAGTTTCTCAACTGCGGACTCTATATCATTCATCAGGAAGCTTTCTGTCACCTCCAGCTCTAGATGAGCTGTAGATACCTGTGTCTCTTCAATAACCTCCTGCAACAGATCGATAAAATTGGGCTGCATAAACTGGAGGCCCGCCACGTTCACTGATACCCGTCCAAAATCTATTCCCTGCTCCTCCCAGACCTTAGCCTGCAGACAAGCAGTTTTTAGCACCCAGTGTCCAATATCTTTAATGCGTCCGGTAGACTCAGCTACCGGAATAAATCGTGCTGGTGAGATATTGCCCATCTCAGGATGCTGCCACCGGATCAGCGCTTCCATACCGATATACTGATGTGAGTTCAGTTCGATCTGTGGCTGATAGACCAGATGGAACTGTCCAGCATCCAGTGCCCCGCTCAGCGCATTGTTAATTGAGAAGTGCTCTACCGCTACATCGGTAAGATCTGGCGTATAGAACAGGAAGGTGTTGCGACCATTATCCTTGGCGCGCGACATTGCGGTATCAGCATGACGAATCAGTACTCTCGCTTCAGAGCCGTCATTCGGAAAAACGCTGATTCCCATGCTTATTGTAAGATGTACCGGCTCTCCTCTGATGATGAAGGGATCCCTGACTGCATTGATCAGGTTATCAGCAATACGCAGAGCGTCAGTTGGTCCCTCCAGATCTTCGACCAGCAGCACAAACTCATCGCTACTGAATCGCGACAGCAGGTTCTGGTCCTGAACCAGCCCGGAGATGCGTTTGGCAAAGCGACGCAGAATCGCATCACCATAATCCATGCCACGACTGTCATTAAGAAACTTAAAGCGGTCTATATCGATGTAGTAGACTGCAAATTGGCGCTTATACTGCTCCGCGCGGGTAATCGCCTGCTCCAACTGAAACTCAAACAAGGTTTTGTTTGCCAGCCCGGTCAACCGGTCGCGATTAGTTAAAAATTCGATCTGTTTTTCTGTGTGTTTAATATCTGAAATATCTGAAAAAACGCCGACATAGCCGCTGAGCTCACCAGCTTCATTAAGTACTACACTGATTGTCAGAAGCTCGGGATATACCTCACCTGTACGCCGTTTATTCCAGATCTCTCCTCGCCAGAACCCCTTCTCAAGCAGATCCGACCAGAGACTGGTATAAAACGACTGATCATGGTGCCCTGACTGAAGCACCGAAGGTAACTGCCCGATCATCTCCTCGCGACTGTAGCCGGTGATCTGGACAAACGCATCGTTAACATCTTTTATCAGACCATCTTTATCCGCCAGCAAAACTCCCTGAGCCGTACTTTTGAATACCTCAGCCGCATCTCTCAGACGTGCTTCAGCAACCTCACGTTCATCGATAAACTGCTGAATGGCCCGTGAAAGTGATGCAACCTCACTATTCCCCTCGAGATCGATTACTACTGCTTCTTTACCCGCCCTGAGCTTATCAACTACGGTGACCAAGCGGTTGAGCGGCCTTGAAATAGAGTTTGTCAGGTATGACCATAGCAAAATAGAGATCAACACCAGTACCGATACAATAATCAGCCAATCGGCGCCAAAGGTTTTAATTAACTGGGTCTGACTGGGAATCTCAATTACCAAGACCAGGACATAGCGCTGAAGAGCAAGAACATCGGAATCAAGTGCATCAATCGGCAGGTACCCGACCACCTGAGTGTCGTTTATTGTTTTATAGAGACTCACCCCGCTTGATGCCACCTGCTTCAGATCCCTACGATCGGCATCCGGTAACAGATCATAGAGGCAGAGGTCAGCACCGGTTAACAGATCGTTATAGAGTATTTTACAGTCCAGACGGCTTACCACTGACACCTTGATACGTGAATCTGCACGCAGCTCTGACAGCAGCGAATTCACCAGATCGGCTCTGTTGATCTGAAAGTAGCTATTCACCGAACTCTGAACGACTGATCCCAGAGCCATTAGTTCAATCTCGGCGTTGCTTTTAACCTCCACTGTCCGATTATGAAACATCAACACGCTGAGGATGATGATAAACAGAGACAGCAGCAGTACAACGACCAATGTAAGGCGGCTACCCACACTAGAGAAGGTCAGCATGCGTTTTAGATTTAACGAAGGCACGCCGCGATCCTTGTTTTAGGTTTATCTACACCCATCTGAAAAAGTGTTTCGGTCATATTATCTATCGATTGCTGCAGTTGGCTCTCGATCAGTTGCTTGCTTTCCAGTACTGAAACATAGTGAAGCCCCTGCATCGCCTCCTGTAACTGATCCTTGGTCATTTGGGTGTTTACCGTGAGTTTCGACAGCGTCAATGGCTGCGATGCTTCGACTAACTCGATCCCCTGTGACCAGAGCTCATCAAGCGCATCCGTCAGAAAGGATTTCTGTTGTAACCAGTCATCCCGCTTAAATACCAGCACATCAATGATCTCGCCGGGTATTTGTTTACTGGAGAAAACAAGTTTGGCGCCATTTTCCATCGCACTACTCAGATAGGGCTGATAGGTGATCATGCCATCAATACGTCCCTCCTGGAGAGCCACCAGCTGTTCAGAGGGTTCCAGATACACAGGCTCGATCTGATCAAGACTCAAACCGAGCTTATCCACCGCTCGCAGGAACAAGTACCGTCCCAGAGCAGTCGATTCAAAAGCAATTTTAAATTTCGCATCGGTTTGAAGTGAGCTCTTATCCAC
>JBFEXW010000286.1:0-2973 GCA_041562495.1 Marinobacterium sp.
GGCAGGGTCTGGAGGTCAGCGCAAAACTAGGATTGATCTCATTGGCGTTGTCCTGATTTCGCTTAATCTCAAATTTTTGACCTTCGTGAGTGACGCTAAAACTTATCAGATCCCGTGTGATACCTACGGGTTTGTCTTTGGCAAAACTGGTTTGAGTTGCTACCAGTAGTGCGGCACCTAACAGCAAAGAGTGTAGTTTCATGAAGTCCTCTGTTTTGTTATTTGTAAGGAGTGGCTCATTTGAGTGTAATTCACTGAACGCTTATAAACAAAGTGTCGAGTTGAAGATTTAACCGGGCTAACTCCTGATAAATGATTCGGGCCAATGCTGATTGGACCTGCCTTTTTCGATACACTCTGCTGGCAGGATTTTCTAGGAATAATCTAATGAAATTTAAAGGATCTCCAGAGTTCACACATCTCCAGTCTGACCGGATAGGTGTGTTGCTGACCAATCTGGGTACGCCAGATGAGCCCACGCCAGTTGCATTAAAGCGCTATCTCCGGGAGTTCCTCTCAGATCCGCGTGTGGTCGAGGTTTCACGACCGCTCTGGTGGCTGATTCTGAATCTGGTGATTCTTAACGTTCGACCCAAACGTTCGGCAAAAGCCTATCAGACTGTGTGGACTGAGCGGGGATCACCATTGATGCTGCATACTCAGGATCAGTGTGATGCGATTCGACGGCGTTTAACCAAGCAGTTTGGAGAAAATATTCAGGTTGAGTTTGCCATGCGCTATGGCAATCCCTCGATCAGTTCAGCTCTGGATAAGATGTTGGCTCAGGGTGTACGTAAGCTGGTAGTTCTACCGCTTTATCCGCAGTACAGCGCGTCTACGACAGCTTCAACTTTTGATGCTATCTCTGCTGACTTTCAGCAGCGTCGCTGGCTGCCTGATCTGCGGTTTATTTCAAATTATGCCGATGATCCGGCCTATATCGAAGCTCTGGCTCAGCGGGTCGAGCGGCACTGGTCCGAGAAGGGGCGGGCCGATAAGCTTATACTCTCCTATCACGGTGTGCCGAAGCGCTATCTTGTTAATGGCGACCCCTATCACTGCCAGTGTCTTAAAACTTCAAGGTTGCTGGGGGAGCGTTTGGGGCTTGATTCCAGCGCTTATCTGACGACTTTTCAGTCTCGTTTCGGTCGTGAGGAGTGGCTCAAACCCTATACCGATCATACACTTCAGGCTCTGCCTGCAGAGGGAGTCAGGTCGGTACAGGTGTTCTGTCCAGGATTCTCTGCTGACTGTCTTGAAACGATAGAGGAGGTCGGTGTGGAGAACCGGGACTACTTTCTTGAAGCCGGTGGCGAGCGCTATGAATATATCTCCGCACTCAATGCTGAAAATGCCCATATCGATGCGCTTGAAGGTTTGATCAGACGCGCATTGGGTGACTGGCTTTCGAAACCTGCTGCAGATCCGCAGCTTAGGTCAGAGCGTGCGGTCCAATTCGGCGCAGATAAATAATCACTGCTGGTGACTTGCGTCGGAGATTGACTAGATCGACAATGTACCAGAACTACTCTGTAACGTAGCGCAGGAGGAGCGAGCCATGTCGACAAACAGACCCCACCCTAAGTTTACCGAAGCGATGCGGCAGCTCTCGGCGATGTCTGAAGAGGAGCGTCTTTCAGAAGAGAATAAAGAGTTGTTTGAACAGGCGATCAAATATGCCCCCTTGGATATTCAGCCAGCATTGATCGCAATCCAGAAGAAATATGAGGAACCGCTGCACTAACAGCGGTTCTCTAGGTGGGGGCGTTAAATTGTTATCTTCAGACCAGGGTTCTCGCTTTAGGATGTTGTTTCTCAAAGGCTAACAGCACTGCGCTCAGTACAGCGGCGTGCTGGAAGTTGCAACACACCTGGGTATGGTGGATATCATCCTGAATGATCTTCACCTGACGCCTCTCTTACCTCTCCGCTATTGTTGGCATTAAATGGCAGTAGCTTTTCGAGCTTGGGTATATGCTGATTGATCAGCTGCTCCTCTTCTTTGAGAAACTGTTGAATAGCTTCACGAAAAGGCTCCGACATAATTAGGTGATTGGAGTAGGTTCTGATCGGTTCAAACCCGCGTTTGATCTTGTGTTCACCCTGTGCACCCGGATCAAATCGTTTCAGGTTGTTGCGGATACAGTACTCGATCCCCTGATAAAAACAGGTTTCAAAGTGCAGAGAGTCATATTCTTCGAGACACCCCCAGTAGCGTCCATAAAGTGTTTCTGAATCGATAAATGACAGGGCTCCTGCAACGGGGTGGTTATCCAGTATCGCCAGTACCAGCAGGATCTGATCGGGTATTGAATGAACGAGCTGTTTAAAAAACGCCCGGTTCAGATAGGGGGATCGTCCTCTCTTCAGGTAGGTGGCGGCATAAAACTGATAGAAATATTCGAGTTGTTCATCGATGATCTCGCTGCCGCTAAGATGTAGAAAACTTATATTGGCTTCGGTTATCCGTGCGCGCTCTTTACGCATATCCCTGCGTTTGCGTGACTTGAACGTCGCTACAAACTGGTCGAATGACTGATAGTCGTGATTGAACCAGTGGTATTGAATATCAGAACGCTGCAGCAGTGTATCTGGACGCATTCCCTGTTGCCCGATCATTTCAGGGAAAAGCAGGTGCCAGCTACTGAGTTGCAGCGTTTTCAGCAGTTGTGTCATTGCATCAGAAATTAGCTGTAATGAGCTGTCTGGATCCAGGTTGCTGAGCCAGCGTGGTCCCGTTGCCGGGGTGAAAGGAATAGCGGTGATCAGTTTTGGGTAGTAGTTGAGTCCATGGTGCTGATAGGCATCGGCCCAGCTCCAGTCAAACACGTACTCGCCATATGAGTGATTTTTCAGATAGCAGGGCATCAGCAGTAGTGTTTCGCCGTTGCGGGTTAGCTGCATATGCATCGGCTGCCAGCCGGTTTCCGAACTAACACATCCCGATTCCTCCAGCGCGTTTAGGAATGCGTA
>JBFEXW010000287.1:0-2945 GCA_041562495.1 Marinobacterium sp.
AAAATGTCGCTCAAAGAGGCGATCCCATACGCGGTCGATGAAGTGGGTGGGCCTACAATACTGGCGACTTTTACTGTAATCGCGGCCCTGTTACCGATGGCATTTGTCAGCGGTCTGATGGGGCCCTACATGCTGCCGATTCCGATCAATGCCTCTACCGGTATGCTGATCTCTCTGGGCGTGGCGTTCATCCTTACGCCTTGGTTATTTTACCGTCTGTTTAAGTCAGCTCCGGCACATCATGCAGAGTCTGAAGAACAGCAGGAAACGCGTATAGGACGGCTGTTTAACAGTTTGTTGACACCGATGTTAAATGGAGCAAGTGGTGCGCTTAACAGATACCTGTTGCTGATCGGTATCATTGTTCTGATCGGTGGTTCGATCTATCTGGTTGTCAATCAGTCAGTTATTATGAAGATGCTGCCGTTCGACAATAAGAGCGAATTTCAGGTGGTAGTTGATATGCCTGAGGGGACTACGCTGGAGCGTACCCAGCAGGTTCTGACTGAGCTGGCATCTGATCTTCATGCACTGCCGGAACTCTACGATTATCAGATCTATGCGGGCACCGCTGCACCGATTAACTTTAATGGTCTGGTGCGTCAGTACTATATGCGTTCGATGCCGCATATGGGGGATATTCAGGTTAATCTGGTTGATAAGGGTCAGCGTCACCGTAAGAGCCATGATATAGCACTGCGGGCGCGTGAACTTTTGCAGGAGACAGCCAGAAAATATGGTGCACGCGTTAAAGTTGTAGAGATGCCGCCGGGACCACCGGTAATGGCACCGCTTGTTGCAGAGATCTACGGGCTTGAAACTCAACGCCAGCGAGAGCTGGCAAATCAGGTGGAAACGCTGTTCGGACAGACGCCTGAGGTGGTTGATATTGATCAGAGCACTGAAGCTTCGCAGCTTAAAGAGCTGATCGTTGTTGATCCGATTAAGGCGGCTCACTATGGTGTTGATGAGGCTGATATTTTGGCCTCACTGAATACCGCGATTCGGGGTGATGATTTTAGTTATCTTCATGATGCTAACGCTCGTGTCCCTGTTCCGCTGAGACTGCAGCTGAGCCCGTCTCAGAAGTCGTCTTATCAGCTCATTAAGGCGATCCGGGTGCGTAGTCAGTCCGGTGAGCTAATCCCTGTCTCTGAGGTAACAAAGCGGATCGAGATTACCACTGAACCCAGCATTCATCACAAGGATCTTCTGCCTGTCGTTTATGTTACCGGAGATGTCGCCGGAGAAACTGATAGTCCGCTCTATGGGCTGGCTTCGATTTCTGGTGAGCTTGATAAGCTCGATTTCCAGGGTTTCCCGGTAACTCAGTATTTTATAGCGCAGCCCGATAATCCTTACAGCTGGAGTATGAAGTGGGATGGCGAATGGCAGATCACCTACGAAACCTTCAGAGATATGGGTATCGCCTATAGCGTTGGACTCATCATGATCTATCTGCTGGTTGTTGCGCAGTTTCGTTCTTATGGGATTCCCCTGATCATCATGGCGCCTATACCGCTTACGATGATCGGTATTCTTCCTGGTCATGCGCTGCTGGGGCAGCAGTTCACGGCGCCTTCAATGATCGGGATGATTGCATTGGCCGGGATTATCGTACGGAATTCGATCCTGCTGGTGGATTTTATTCAGCAGCAGGTCGCAGCGGGTGTCGCGTTACAGAAAGCTACGATACAGGCCGCTGAAGTCCGTTCAACGCCTATAGTGCTCACTGCAGTCGCAGCGATGATGGGGGGCTTCTTTATACTGGATGACCCTATCTTCGGGGGTCTCGCGGTATCATTGATTTTTGGTCTGTTGATTTCAACACTGCTTACGCTGGTGGTAATACCAGTGGTGTACTACCACTATCACTGGAAAGCGTCTCAGAGAAAAGCCTAATGAGTAAAGCCCTGAAGCAACAGGGCTTTATAGTGATTCGAGAAAGCTGTCAGCGATCAGACTGACAACTTTCTGTTTTTAAGGCTGGTTAGTTGTACGCAGGTAGGGGAGTTTGATATCGATTGCACCAAACTTCTCTTTGCCTGTTCATCATTCAGGCTGAGCGCAACAATTACATCCTGACCTTCTAACCGGTTTGCTGGTGTCGCGATCGGAGTTGGGTCAGTTGTCTGTAGTGCATCAAGTGCACGCAGCACTTCAGCAAAGTGGCGGCCAACCGGGGTGAAATTTTTTGGGTGGCTGAACATGATTGCCCAGATATCACCGATAAACTCGTGAAGCTTGAAGTTGTCCAGATCAGTTTTCAGATCAGGGTTAGGTACGATGTCATTGATACGTAAAGTGATCTTTATAATCTACTGATAAAAGAAATATCTGTCTGCGTTTGCATTAGTAACCTAATGCATAAGCTTTTATCGATATATAATTAATCGATTTAATATTTCTAATAGGTAAGAGTTAACGATGGTGTCTATAGCGGATTAAAGCCTGATAAGGACGCCAGGCGTTGACGACTGGGGAACTAAGGGTGGTCGGTGTTGTAGATTGTAAAACGAAAAAAGCCGGCTAAAGCCGGCTCTTTCAACTGATTAAGACGATTACGCCTTAGGAGCCATAAACTTCTGCAGTTCAGCGAAGTAAGGAGCATTAGAAAAGTCTTCAATGCTTTTCTCAACCAGTGAGGTCAGCTCCGCCTTAGCTTCAGCCAGTGCTGCGATCTCTTTCTCAGCGACTTCAGTCATTTTTGCTTCTGCGTCTTTCAGGTATTTAACCTGAAGTTCAACAGCCGCTTTAGCATCTTTGGTTTCTGACAGAGTTTTCATCTGAGCCAGGCTTGCGTTAACAACTTCAGTTACGAAAGAAGACTGAAGAGCGATCAGCTTTTCAGCAGTCTTTTTGTTGATTTCAGCTATATCCATTACAGGTTTCATGCTGTCTTTCAGTTCGTTCATCATGGCGGTATCTCCAGTCCATTAAATTGT
>JBFEXW010000288.1:0-2915 GCA_041562495.1 Marinobacterium sp.
AGAAGCCCCTATATCTGCTATTACGGCATATAGGGGTTTATTCGGATAGCGCGTTTTAAGCCGCTTCATCTCATCATAGATATAACCCGCCTGAACAGGAGATCCACCAGGACTATTAATTCTAAGGATTACCCCCCGACTCTCGTCCGATTCAAACGCCTGACGCAACGACCAGATAATCGAATCAGCCTCCGCCTCACCATCATCAGCAATAGTCCCCTTCAGCTCAACAACAGCAGCATGTGGCTTAACACTCAACGTATCGGTATCAAAATATTGCCCGACAAAGAACATTCCGAGCAGGGCAAACAGATAGATAAAAGTCAGTGATTTAAAGAAGATACCCCAGCGGCGTGTGGCTCTCTGCTCTTTCAATACTGACCCCGCCCACTTCTCCAGCAGTTTCACCTCTGAAGATGAAGTTTCATTCTGTCCAGCAGTTGATGGTTTAGCTGAACGGTTCTTTACCGTGTCAGATTCCTCGACTCCCCAGGCATCTTGGCTCAACTCACTCTACTCCCAGTCTTTATGTAACCAGTCGACTAACTGGCCAAAGTGATTCATCTCAAATACCGGTTCACAGGCCCGCAACCGATCAACATCATGAACGCCATAGTGAACAGCGACCCGGGACATGTTGGCGCGACGCGCCATCTCCAGATCATACTCAGTATCACCGATCATCAGCGCCTGTGATGCATCGACCGAGGTTTGCTCCAAGATCTCATACAACATCTGAGGATCGGGTTTTGAACAGGTTTCATCAGCACAGCGCGTTACCTCAAACATCGATCTAAGACCTGTATCATCAAGAATTCGATCCAGACCGCGGCGACTTTTCCCTGTTGCGACAGCGAGTCTATACCCGGAATCCACCAAACGACTCAACCCCTCCTCAACCTGATCAAAGAGTCTGACAGGTGTAGTATTGTCATAAAGGTAATGGTCACTGTAACCGGAACGCATCAGCTCGATCTGCTCCGCAGAGAGATCCGGCATAGCTCTGGCTATAGCCTCAGGCAATCCTAAGCCAATCACTTCACGTACCGACGCATCGGAGGGCACAGCAAAACCCAACTCCCTTGCAGCGCCCTGAAAGCTGGAAACAATTCGGGCAGCAGAATCAACAAGGGTGCCATCCCAATCAAAAATCAGTAAATTATATTTCAATCAAAACACCCCAAGGGTCGATACAGTTTTACAACCTTATGCAGAAAACAGGTCGCTTTATATTCGTATTAGTTTATCAGACGCTGATCTTTCTGAGTGCACTCCCAGTCGCTCAGCACTCCGTTGCCGAGATAAAACGCATCACCCATCCGGATGGGCGCGTTGAATTCACCAACGTCAGTCCAACCCGATCAAAAACAGGTGACCGGATCTTTAAATACCGCAACCTGGAGGGTGTGCTCTCTTTTTCTGACCAGAAACCCCAGGGGATACCTCATGTCGAGGTTCTCAGGTTTGACTGCTACGCATGTCGCAGCAACAGCCGAATCAACTGGCAGACAACACCGCTTAATCTGACTAGCTATCGTACCGAGACGCAGCGGGCTGCCGGCCAAAGCAAACTGGATGAAGCACTGATCAGAGCAGTCATTCATGCAGAATCCGCTTTTAATGCCGATGCAATCTCATCCAAAGGCGCGAGCGGACTCATGCAATTGATGCCGGAAACAGCTCGCTATCTGGGTGTGGAAAATAGTAAAAATCCTCAGCAGAATATCGCGGGAGGAAGCCGCTACCTTGCCGAGTTGCTCAACCTTTTCTCCGACGATGAACGCCTGGCTACAGCAGCGTATAACGCCGGACCCGGTGCCGTGAACCGATATCAGGGGATCCCTCCCTACAAAGAGACGAACAACTATGTAGACCGGGTCCAGATTCTCAGACAGCGTTATGCACAGGCGCTCAGATAGATTCGGCCTGTATTTTATCCACTAGTCTGGCAATTAACGCTTTTTGAGACTCAGATATACTCAGTATCGCCAGCCCCAGCGCACAACGGTTTTGCCCGGCTCTGCGTTTATAAACAACCCGGCAGTGACAATGCACCGGCTGCCCCTGAATACCAAAATGCAGACCAATCTCTACCGACCCGATACCTGCTGGCGGTTTGAGTTCATATACGCGCTGATCACCCTCGATCATCAGCCCTGCGAGACTCAGGTTGGTTACTCTGACATCCAGAGTCTCTGTCAGCATCGCCATATCCAGCTCCGCAGGGATATCTACGCTCACCCGGGGATAGAATCGTCGCTCTTTACCCATCAGTTACTCCACTGATCTGTTCTTATCAGTATAGATTAACCGACAAAGAGAAGGGGAAATCAACAAACGCAGGCAATAAAAAACCGCAGGCCGAATGAAGGGGGAGGTTTCGGGCTGCGGCTGGCAGATTTACTGCTAATTTTTGGAGGCTTCAAGCTGGCAGATTCTCTGAGCAATCTAAAAACCACTTTTACTCAGTTGAATGCTTGCTTGTTAAACTATAGACCCTCTTAGGGGGCTTTAGTTCACTAGAAAACGAAAAAATTTTAAAAAATTTACCTAAATACTCTTAACCAATTGATTTACAGTAATAAAAAATCAATTGGTAGGAGACATTTCTAGCGAGATGAGATCATACCCGGTCAACTCCGTTAAATCAATCTAGGCTCAACTGTTTACTACTTACCAGCAGCCCATTGTTATCGGCATACAGGTACTCACCGGGAATAAAATCCACACCACCGAAACGGACAGGAATATTGAGTTCGCCTACACCTTTTTTCTCAGTTTTGAGGGGATGAGACCCTAGCGCCTGAACACCAATTTCCAGTTCTGAGATCGCATTTACATCGCGGATACAGCCATAGATAACAATCCCTTCCCAACCGTTGTCAGCGGCTTTCTCAGCAAGCATATCGCCTAGC
>JBFEXW010000289.1:0-2896 GCA_041562495.1 Marinobacterium sp.
CACCTTTGTACCGTATTAGAGCTTCTGCACCTTTGCTGGTTGCTGATGAGATGTTCTTCATCGTCCATGTGGTGGAATCGTAGCTGATTAGGTTTGTTGTTCTGATATCAAACAATGACAGGCTGCTGTACAGATTAGATGTTATATGTGATCGAATGCCCATCTCTGTTTCATGTGCCTCTTCCGGTTTTAGATCAGGATTCCCCCAGGTTTTATCCAGATCACCAAAAGTGGGGGCCGAGAACGAGGTTTTAGTATTTAAGAAAACGTTTATCGAGTCGGATATTTTTACTGTCCCGCCTGCTCCCCAGGTCAGGTGATCCCCAAACTGACTGTGGTTATCCCAACGTGCAGAAAGGTCGAGTGTTAATTTGTCAGAGGCCCAGGTGCCGCTAAGTGTTAGCCCTTGGTTCCGGTAGTCACCGCTACCATACTGGCTGCTCCCCAACTCCCGACGTATATCGCCAGCTACAGAGAGTAGAAGTTGCTCAGATACCTGAGACGAAAACAGGCCTGTAAGTTCGGTCAGATCGACACTTGTAGTTGATCCTGTCGGGTTGTTTTTTCTATCATTCCATGTTTTCGAAAGCTGTAGACTTGATGAGTTTAGTCCCGCTGTTTTCATCCATTTGGTAGATAGATAGCGTGTATCAAACTGGGTGGAATTGTTGTAGTAAGACCCCCATGCAGGATTATCCTGCTCTGTATAGTCAAACTCTGTTTCCCCGCTCCAGTAGCCAGCTACAATATTCAGCGAACCGAATTGTCCGGTCGTTTCGGTCAATAGGTTGAAGTTAGTATTGTGATAGCCATCGTTGTCTGCATCACCTCGGATAGTGGATATATGGTTGTCGTACCCACTTGTGCGTTCAGTGCCTAGGTTAAGTTTATAGAAACCTGATTGTCCTAGAGCGGCTGTTCTTTGTAGCGCTAACTTCCGGGTGTTTTGCGAGCCAATCGTAGTTTCAATGATATTTCGATCCTGGTCGATAGCATCGGGCCGGGTAAATATCTGAATCACTCCGCCAATGGCATCTGCACCATATAGCGATGATAGCCCTCCCCGTACAACCTCTATTCTTTCAATAGCAGAGAGAGGAATATACTCAAGCTCAGTTCGTCCATCGTTAGTTGACGTTAGGCGCCGCCCGTTTAGCAGAACTATAGTGTGGTTTGATGAGGTGCCTCTAAGATAGATCTTGCTCTGGCTCCCAAGCCCTCCCTGGCGCTGGATGTATACACCGTCAAGCGCGTCCAGTGCTTCAGTCAGCGAGGTTATCTGACGTTGTTCAATATCCTGTCGTGTCAGTACGGCAACCGAAGCAGCAGTTGTTTCTACGTTTGCACTTACGAGTTTCGCTGTGACTGTTACGTTTAATGGATCAGTCTCAGTAGCAAAAGTTGAGATAGAAGCAGTGGCTATAGAGACAGCCAGTACGGAACGAGTAAAAAGCATATACAGTCCTGTTTTGCGCCCACCGCGCAAACTTAGAGATGAGTTAAATACAGGCCGGTATCCGGGCTTGGGCGTGTCAGGCTGAGCGCCTTCCCAACTTTCGTCAGTGGCTAATTGCTCAGGTATTCACCCTTACCGTTGCGGGGGCAGCGTCGGTTTTGCTATGAGGCGCACCGAACTTCCCGTTTAACTCTTCATTGAAAAAGAGCACCTGCGGTTTAAGGCGGTGAAGTCTAGGTAAGATCGGCTGAAATCTCAATCGAAAGAGTTTCAGATTAAGATGAATCTGACTCAGCGAAGTACTCCAAGTGCGTTGAGTCGGATTTGTAGTTCAGATGCAACCGGTGTATCCAGACCGGCAGATTTGGCAATATCGATAAAGGCCTGAGTAATCTGTCCCATCTCGGTTCTCCGCTGCGCGTGATGGTCCTGCAGCATGGAGGAGATATTTGTCCCGGTCTGTTGCGCTACATACAGAGCCTGTTCAGCCAGTGACTGTTCGAACAAGGGTTTACTTAGATACCCAGAGACCTGTTCAATCTCTTCAGCAACATCTAATAGCAGTTCTCTGGCTTCAGGAAGGGTGACTAATCCTCCATTCTGGCAATCAAAAAGAACGGTTAGTGGGTTGATGCAGCAGTTGATCGCCAGTTTGCGCCAGAGCACTTCATCGATCGACGAACTAAGGTTGAGGTTATTAAGGTTTTCCCAGCCTGACGGGTATCCATTGGCTGAATCGCTAAGTGCTCCAATCTGAGTGAGGCCTTCACCGGCAAGGCGTGTCGTAAATGACTGGTTTCGGTTAGCTCCTTCAGTTGTACTTGCCGCCCAGATCGCAAGTTGAGAGTGGCTGTGGGCGATCCGCTGCTGAACACCATAGCCATTCAGTAGCAATACAATCTCAGAGTCAGGAGTTAATCGGTGAGCGACAGAGGTAAGTGCCTCTTCCGCTTCAAAGGCTTTGGTGGTTACCAACAGTTGAGCGATTGGATCAGCATCTGTGGGCAAGGTTGCAGGTACTGACCACTCATCTAACCCAGAGTGACTAAATACCTGAATACGCGATCCGACTTTTTGATAAGCCTCCAGTTGGGCCTGGTCTCTCAGAACCAGCGAGACATCAACTCCCTGTTGAAGAAGTTTATCTGCAAACCGGAGACCTATCGCGCCTGCGCCCAGTATATGACAGCTCATTCTGGCTTCTGGTCTTAACGATGAGTCTGATCAGTCTCTGAAGTTCTTATACTGCAGAGGAAGCTCAAAGTTGGACTCACGCAACAGTGCCATAACTGCCTGAAGATCATCACGTTTTTTCCCTGTGACACGAAGCTGTTCGCCCTGGATCTGAGTCTGTACCTTGAGCTTTGAGTCTTTAATTATCTTGCCAAGTTTCTTAGCTGCAGCCTGATCCAGGCCCTGTTTCAGAACGATCTTCTGGCG
>JBFEXW010000290.1:0-2886 GCA_041562495.1 Marinobacterium sp.
GCAAAAATAACAGTGTCGGATAGATTTTATCAGGATTCTATATAACGTGTCGGGTCTGGAACACCTGCATCTTCAAACCCTTTGGCACGCAGGCGACAACTATCACAACGACCACAGGCCCGGCCCAGTTCGTCAGACTGATAACAGGACACTGTTAAACTGTAATCCAGCCCCAGAGCGTTACCTGTCTGGATGATCTGTGCCTTGGTCAGATCAATTAACGGCGTCTCAATCTTAAACGGCTCACCTGTCACACCATTACGTGTTGCCAAGTTAGCCATCGCCTCGTAAGCCTGAATAAACTCAGGACGACAATCCGGATAGCCCGAATAATCTACTGCATTAACACCAATGTAAATCGCATCAGCGTGCAATACCTCAGCCCAGGCCAGTGCCAGCGAAAGAAAGATTGTATTGCGAGCAGGAACGTAGGTAACCGGAACCCCGTCTGTCTCTCCCTCGGGCACATCGATAGCATCATCCGTTAACGCCGAGCCACCAAACTGCCTGAGATCCAGATTAAACACTCGGTGCTCTTTGACCTGCAGCGACTCAACCACGGATTTCGCCGCATTCAGCTCAGTTAACGCGCGCTGCCCGTAATCAAAACTCAGCGCATAACATTCATAGCCTTCGCTGGCCGCAATGGCGAGAGTCGTTGCGGAATCAAGACCACCTGAGAGCAGTACTACGGCTTTTTTCGTTTTCATGAAGCTTCCGATTAGCGTGATTGGTAGTTACGGGCAAGACCAGCAGCAGAGCTATCAGGATACTCTGTTATAAGCATCTCAAAGCTCTGTTTACTCTCGGCAACTTTACCTAAACGATCCTGAACAACACCAAGTTTATACAGCGCATCGGGACGCTTACGGTGCTGTTTATAGCGTTGCACTACTGTCTGAAACGCCTGACCGGCTGGCTCAAGTTTCTGCTGGGCCAATTTAACCTCACCGATCCAGTAATACGCATTAGCCAGATTGTCACTCTGCGGGTATTTCTGAATAAAGGAATCAAATGCCGTAACGGCTTCATCGAAACGACGCTCTCTGACCAGCGCAAACGCCTGCTGATACGCATCCTGATCATCAATCTTTGGAACCGTAACCTCAGGCACTGCTATCCTCGGGGGATCGACAACGGGTGTCTGCATATCAGCAGTTTCCGGCCCTGCTACAACAGGATCTTCAGAGACTGTCTCCGGAGCTAACTCAGGCAATGGCGCTACTGAGGCCGCTTCAGCCTGACTCAGAATCAGCGCACTCAGTCGACGGTCCATGTCACGATAGCGTTCCAACTGCTCGCGCTCCATCTTCTGCTGCTTGTATTTCTGAGTTTCAACCTCACCGCGCAGTTGGCGCACTTCGGCCTGAAGCTGCTGCACCATCAACAGAAGTTCACTCTGAGCAGACTGATTAAGCCCTTCTGCAAACGTAAAACTGCTGGCAAAGCCAGCAGCTAGAATAGTAGCAAGAATCTGTTTCTTCATTACTAGCGGCTAACGTAACTCAGCTCTACACGACGGTTCAGTGCCCACTCACTTTCTGTGTGACCAAGAACAGCTGACTTCTCTTCACCATAGGAGATGGTTTCGATCTGCCCATTGCTGGCACCATTAACAATCAGCAGGCGCGCCACAGCATTAGCACGGGCTTCGCCCAGAGCGATGTTATATTCACGGGTACCACGCTCATCAGCATGCCCCTCAAGACGAACCTTCGCACTTGGATTGCTTGCCAGATAAGCCGCATGGCCTTCAAGATCAGCAAAACCCTCCTGCTTAACAACGGACTGGTCAAAGTCAAAATAGAAGACGGTACGCAACTGAGCGACATCAGTCATACCCTGACCCGCTTTTACACCGTTTCCATCTGCGCCATATGACTGCGCGCCTGAGCCCTGAGCACTACCCGCTGCACCACCATCCGTCGTTGTACTTGTCGATCCACAACCCGCTAACAGCGCAACAATCCCAGCTAAGGCTGCTGCACGAGCATAGTTCTTAACTCGCATCCATCTCTCCTCGTAATAGGCTCTTTATTAGTTATCTTACACAGCCGTTGACTGAATATGTCTACGCTAAACAGTCAATCACACAATTTCAAGCACCTTAGCACTCAGGTTTAGTTCTGAGGCTAATCCTGCTGTATACCGACCAGTGCCCAGCCTGAATTTTCATCATTCAGATCTTTAGTCAGATGCCACACCTCTGAGAATTCAGTCGTATCTTCAGCATCGTTCTCTCTGATCCAGCCATTAAAGCTAAGGCTTACACGCGCTTCGCCCTGATCTTCTATAAAAGCAACCAGGTCAACCATCACTGAAACCACGTCAGTGTGCTGATTCTCGGGCAGTACGGAGCGATTTGATTTTAGTTCTGCCAGCAATTCAGCAGATGTGTAACGGGAGATCTCATCCCAATCCTGGTTATCCCAGGCTGACTGGAGCGCCTTGAAATGTGAGGTCGCGTTCTGAAGAAAGGCCTCCTTATCAAACCACTCCGGTACCGCAACCGGTTCAGCGCCAACAAAACCTTCAGTTGAGTCTGCAGTAAAACCGGTTGATTGAGCCGTTTCTCTTGCATAGGTAGTTTCACTGGCATCCCTGTCTGTCGCCCCATAACCCGCATAACTAGCCTGCCTTTTGGGTACAACAAACAGCTTGTAGAGCATAAAGCCAACCAGAGCGATCAGCAGGATATCCATCAGTTGCACGCCCTCAAAAGCGCCACCAAAGAACAGCGCCCCTAAAAGACCACCTGCGAGGAGCCCTCCCATCAATCCACCAAAACCCGGTTTTTTAGCTGTCTGTGTAGTTGTTGGCGCCTGCTGTTTCTGAACTGTCGAGGTTGGTGCAACCTTACGAGTTGGCGTGCTATAACTCTTACCC
>JBFEXW010000291.1:0-2881 GCA_041562495.1 Marinobacterium sp.
AATCATGCTGATTGAATAGGGTTCCTGCCCGGTTGAACAGGCTGCAGACCAGATACGCAGCCGCCCGCCTTTCAACTTTTCTGAAAGCTCGGGCAACACACGGTTATGGAGAATCTCAAACGGGTGGGTATCACGAAACCAGAGCGTTTCATTGGTGGTCATCGCATTGATCACCTGCTCTTTCAGCGTAGAGCCAGCAAATCCATTCAGCTTAGCGGTAAGATCACTTAATGAGCTGCAGCTATTATCACGAAGTATGTGACCTAGACGGCTTTTCACCAGATACTGCTTATGCTCGGCCAGCAGTATCCCACAACTTTTTTCCAAAAATAGACTAAAGGCTTTGAATTCCTCGGGTTTAATATGGATGCTATTCACCTGATGAATTCCGCAGCTGCACTATTTTCTGCGAGCGCGTTGCACTTCAACCGATTTGATTCGGTTAACAACGGCTGAGGCAAGGTCGTCCGGATTGAACTTCGCCAGGAAACCATCCGCACCAACTTTTTTAACCATTGACACGTTGAATCCGCCACTCAACGAAGTATGCAGCACTATGTGCATCGTATGCATACGATCATCATCGCGAATCATTGTAGTCAGCGTGTAGCCGTCCATCTCTGGCATCTCTATATCAGAGATCAGCATCAGAAAGTGCTGAGTGACATCGATACCACGATCGGACATATCTCTTAGAAGATTCCAGGCTTCTCGGCCATTTTTCGCTGAAGTAACCTTACAACCCAGATCTTCAAGACTGCGCTGCATCTGATTGCGCGCTACCGCCGAGTCGTCACAGATCAGCACCTGATGCTGACGCGCCTGTTCACGCACTTCAGCAGAGGCGATCTCTTCACTGACCTCGGTCGGCATGGGATAGAGATCAGCAAGTATCTGCTCGACGTCTAGAATCTCAACCAGATCATTTTCATATTCGAAAACAGCAGTCAGGTAATTTTCCACCCCGATTTCAGCCGGCGGAGGCATGATCTGATCCCACTGGGTATTGATAATGCGATCAACCTTATCTACCAGAAACGCGAGTGTACGCTTGTTGTATTCCGCAACGATCAGGAAGCTGGCGCGAATGCGTTCATCAGGGATAGGATCGCGACCTATAGCCTGCGCAAGATCAAGCACTGGGATAGTCTCTCCACGGATGTGTGCCATACCCTTGACGCTGGTGGTACGTCTGGGAACCTCGGTCAGCTTGGGGCACTGAAGAACTTCACGCACTTTAAATACGTTAATACCATAACGCTGCTCACCCTGAAGGTTGAACAAGAGCAGTTCGAGCCGATTCTGACCGACCATTTGTGTGCGTAGGTTTACAGTGTCTAATATACCTGACATGATCCTGCCCTATACGAAGATCCGATGAACTATGTTTCTAAACTATCTTACCGTCAACAGATACAAAATTGTTAGCGGTGGTGCCACAAAAAGCTTTATAAAAATAGCACAGCTCTTTGTGTTATCGGCGATTATTTGTTTTACAACGCTATTCAGCTCCCTGACGAGCGCGGAAATGTTAACCTCTTCAGAAATTGAAGCGCAGGTTACAGCCTCAGCACAGGCCTATCTCACCAAGAAATATCCGCGAACAGAGATTAACCTGCAACTGACACCTATCAATGCCAATCTCGACCTGCCGGATTGCTCTTCACCACTGAGTATTCGCTTTCCCTACACTAACGTTCAGCGCCTGACAGCCAGAGTTACCTGCCCTGCGCCTACTAACTGGTCGATATTTGTTACCGGACGCATCGAGATGATCCGCCAGGCTGTCGTTGCAACTCAACCGATTCCGAGAAACACACGCATTACCAGCCAGATGCTGGGATTTGGCCGGGTTGATATCGCCAGCGGTCGATCCGATTACTATACTCAGATTGATCAGGTTGCAGGTCAGACAAGCAAACGCGCAATATCTGCCCAACAGCCGGTCTCTGCTCAGGATCTTGCACCCTCTCTTTTGGTGAACAGAGGCGATGAAGTTATACTGGAGGCCGTACGCTCATCGGCTAGAATAAGTGTAAAGGCCACTGCTCTCGAAGATGGTCGGCTAAATGAGCAGATCCGCGTTAAAAATCAACAGTCTGGCCGTGAAGTGGTCGCCCGGGTTGTTGGTCAGGGACGAGTAAGATCAAATTAGTAAAAAAATCTCTAAAGTCCTCTAAAGATCCGCCGATAGCATACACAGATAGAAAGAGGATCGGTGATATGAGTACAATCCCCGGTATAGTAGGAAACAACATGGCAAACGAATTGCGGACACGCAATTCGCAGTCAAGTTCCGATACACAGGCACAGAAGACCAGCACTGCAGCTAATAATGTTGCAAGTAGTTCTGATAGCAGTTCTGGCAGCGACGTACAGCTAAGCGAAGCGAGCAAACTGGCAAGCCGTGTTCAGAATGAACTTGATAGTTTCCCTGTTGTTGATGAAAACCGTGTAGCACAGTTAAAAGCGCAGATCGCTTCAGGTCAGTATTATCCGGATAGCCAGAAAATCGCTGGCAAGATGGTGATGCTTGAGAACCTGATGAGTCGTAGCGACGCTGAATAAACAGATGAATCAAACTGAAGCCCTCAAAGCACTTCTGGGTTCAGTCCAGTCATCCACAAAGCTTCTTGATCGAATCAAGGAGCTTTTTGTCGTTCATCAGAATACGATGCGCACCCGTGATTTGGATGCTATTGAACAGAGCAACACCGATCTTGCAGAACACCTGATGTTACTGCGAGACAGCTTTGCTCAGCGTGTTGATCTGCGTGGTGCCCACGGTGTCGTAGGCCATCGTCTTGTGCCCGTAGGACAGGTCCGGGTTGTGGCCCACCATCGCGAGCACGTGCGCGATGCGCGCCTCGGCGTTGTAGGG
>JBFEXW010000292.1:0-2870 GCA_041562495.1 Marinobacterium sp.
ATCGGCGATATTCAGGGCTGCTATCGTTCCCTGATGAACCTACTGGACCTGATCCAGTTCAGTGATCAGGATCAGCTCTGGCTGGCCGGAGACCTGGTTAACCGCGGCCCCGACTCTCTGGCGGTACTCAGCTTTGTCCAGTCACTGGGCGATCGCGCTAAAACCGTACTGGGCAATCACGACCTGCATCTACTGGCGATCTATAGCAGACAGGTTGATCGCAAGCCCGGACGCACACTTCGTCCGGTGCTTGAGTCACCGGATGCGGAGCAACACATGCAGTGGCTGATCCAGCAGCCACTGCTGGTTGACGACGAATCACTCGGCTACGTGATGGTTCACGCGGGGATTCCGCATATCTGGTCACTGGAGCAGGCAAAACGCTATGCTCAGGAGGTCGAAGCGATCCTGAGTGAAGACCCCGACACCTTTTTTCGTGCAATGTACGGCGATAAACCACACACATGGAAAGAGTCACTGATTGGCTTTGAGCGCCTGCGCGTGATTACCAACTACTTTACCCGGATGCGCTTTATAACAGCCAAGGGTAAGCTGGACTTTGTTGCAAATGAGGGTCTCGATACCCAACCTGAGGGCTACCTTCCCTGGTTCGACCAACCACGCCCCGCACATATGAACCGCCGGATCGTCTGTGGCCACTGGGCAGCGCTCGGTTTTTTTGAAAATGAACTGATGGTTGGGCTGGATACTGGTTGTGTCTGGGGCAATCGACTTACCGCACTACGCCTGGAAGATGGTGCCCAGTTCAGCGTGCGTTCCGCTGAACTTCTGTAGAATAGACCGATATTAGATAAAAGATTTTTTGAGGACAGATTATGAACCCATTCAGCCATATCCCGCCAAGAGACGCTCTGGAGCTTATCGAGAATGGTGCGGTAGTTGTCGATATCAGGGACCCTGCAAGCTTTCAGGCTAACCGCATTCAGGGCGCTCAGTCACTTAACAATGACACCGTTCAGACGTTTATCGATAACACCGAGTTCGATCAGCCAATCATCGTATGTTGCTACCACGGCATCAGCAGCCAGTCAGCAGCCAGCTTCCTATGCGAACGTGGTTTTGAAAAAGTTTACAGCCTTGACGGTGGGTTTGAAGGCTGGTTACGTACCTTTCCTGATCACTGCCAGCAGGGTTAGTCTGTGGCCCTCAGGCGCGAACAGATCTATCTGGTTGGCGGCGCAGTCCGAGACCAACTGCTCGGACTGGAAGTCAAAGATCACGACTGGGTGGTCGTTGGCGCAACGCCCGAAGAGATGCTGGCCGAGGGGTTTCTCCCTGTAGGCAAGGATTTCCCGGTTTTTATTAAACCGGATACCGGCGAGGAGTACGCGCTTGCACGCACAGAGCGGAAATCCGGCATAGGGTACAAAGGTTTTACCTTTCATACCTCACCCGATGTCACCCTGGAGCAGGATCTGATCCGCCGCGATCTGACCATCAATGCGATGGCGCGATCCAGTAGTGGAGAGCTGATCGATCCTTACAACGGCCAGTCAGATCTGCAAGCACGCAGGCTTCAGCATGTATCACCGGCGTTTCGCGAAGACCCTTTGCGCGTATTGCGCGTCGCCCGTTTTGCCGCACGTTTTGAACCCCAGGGATTTGAGATTGCGGACCCAACACTGCAACTCATGCGAGAGATCAGCCAGTCTGGTGAGCTGTCTGCATTAACAGCAGAACGTGTCTGGCAGGAGTTTGAACGCGCACTCAGCACGCCTAACGCACCACGATTTCTTGAGGTTCTATCTCAGGCCGCGGCACTGCAACTGCTGCTACCCGAATTTACACCTTTCGAAGCTGATCGGTTGCTCCCGTTAACATCCGACAAACTAAACAGCGCAGAGGAACGTTTTGCCACGCTGTTCTTTATAACCAGCGATATGCAGAATCTATCCACCGAACAACTTACAGACCGGCTAGCTGCGCTTTGTGAGCGTCTGAGAATTCCAAACCGTTTCAGAGATCTGACTCGAAATCTGCTGAATCACTACACCACACTGACCAACTATGCTTCAGCCACGCCCGAAACCCGCCTGTCGCTGATCACCGAACTGAAACTGCAAAAATCACCCGACCGATTAATGCAACTCCTGCCGATGGCAGAACTGCTAGGAGACTGTCATTTTCCACTAAACAGCGTAAAGCAGGAGATTGACGCTATTGATCAGATTCAGCCGAAAACCCTTATTCAGCAGGGTTTTAAAGGCGCAGAGCTTGGCGCTGAGCTGCGCCGGAGACAGATTGAGGCGCTTTCAGCCTGAGCGGCGAAGCGACTCAATCATTCGTGCATATTCAGGCAGCAAGGAATCGATCTCAAAGCGCGTTATATCCGGCGATTTAACAGATCCGGCTTTGAGCTGATCAATCAGCAGGACCAGTCTGCTTGCGGCAGCTCGTGCCTCTGTCTGAGGTTCTTTCAAATCAGAGGTGTAGATAAACTCCGGGGCAAAAAGTTCTGGATAGACCTGACGATCAGGTAGCAGCGGAACTGCACCAGCAGCCACCGCTTCCAGCACAGCTAGCCCTTGAAACTCATGAAGCGCTGTGGACAACACAATATCGGACCACTCCAGCCACTTGCGGTACTCTTGCGCACTTTCAGCATAACCAAACTGAACCAGTCGGTGCTGATAACGCCCCCCGATCTGCTCAAACACCTCGGGAACCTTGCGAAAACGCTGCCCCAGCAGAGCCAGTTCAAACGCTATGCCTCGCGCTTCCAGCTCATCCAGCAGATAAAGCAGACGTTCCGGTCCTTTATCAAACTCCCAACGCGCATTCCATACCAGACGCACAGGGCGTTCCGAAAACGGAGCTCGTGCAGGCTTATGGGATTGTGACAGATTTAG
>JBFEXW010000293.1:0-2866 GCA_041562495.1 Marinobacterium sp.
CCAGTCGAGGAGCTGCAGAATAAGTCCGATAGTTACTACTTTAAAGAGGCGTTTAAAACGAGGAATGGTGAGGTATATGTATCGCCACTGGATCTGAATGTTGAGGGCGGCAAGCTGGAGGAGCCCTACAAACCGATGATTCGTTTCGCTGTGCCGGTCATTGGACCACAGGGCGGTATAAGGGGGGTACTGGTAACCAACTTTCTTGCGGAGCAGTTTCTCAAAACACTCTTCCCTCATCAGAATGAGGGCAACCTGGTTGTTGAACATCGGGATTTTCTGGTCAATGAGCAGGGCTATTATCTTAGGAACGAGGATGCTCCAGACCGTGAGTTCGGCTTTATGGTTGGTAATCAGGATAAAAGCATTATTAGGGACTATCCAAGTGTCTGGCAGGCGTTGCAGCAGGGCAAGAGCAGTATCAAAACTGATCATGGACTGTTTTTGATACAGTCCGTTCCAGTACCTGTGTCTGGTTTAACTAAAAAGCCCGAGGTTGGATTGATATCGAGTTCAAAGCATTGGTTTCTATTCCATCTGATAACCGCGGAGGGGTTGAGCAAGATATCCATCCTGCGTGGACCTTATCGTTGGGTTTGGCTGACTCAGTATCTTCTGGTGATAGGGCTGGTCAGTTTCCTATGGACGGAACGCAGAATGCAACTAGCGGCCCGCAGAGATGTTGAAAAAAGATATGAGAGGCTGTATCAGGAAAATGATCTGATTCTTAGTTCGTCCGGGAACGGTATCTATGGTGTTGATATCGACGACAAAGCTACCTTTTTCAATCCGGCAGCGGAAAAAATGCTCGGCTGGGAAAGGGGCGAACTGATTGGAAAACCGACGCATGAGATGATTCATCATTCTCATTCAGATGGGAGTCACTATGCAATTGAGGAGAGTCCGCTCTACTTTACAATGCGTGATGGTCAGCCGCGCGACATAGAGCAGGAGCTTTTCTGGCGTAAAGATGGCACCTCTTTTCCTGTGAGCTATGTTGTGAACCCTATGATTGTAAACGGTGAGATTAAGGGCGGAGTCGTCGTTTTCCAGGATATCAGTGAGCAGGTTGCTCAGAAAAAACGTCTCGAGAAGATGATGAAAGAGTTGGAACGGCTTTCAGTAACGGATGACCTGACGAAACTGTTCAACCGCAGGAAGTTGGATGAAGCGCTGGAGCGTGAAGTGATTCGTGCGCAACGTTTTAAAAACAACCTCGCGGTAATCATGCTGGATATCGATCACTTTAAAGAGGTGAATGACCAACATGGTCATCAGGTTGGTGATCAGGTGTTATCCCATCTCGCCAAAATTCTGCATGCTCATGTCCGAGAGACCGATACCTTGGGGCGTTGGGGTGGAGAGGAGTTTTTTATTATCTCGCCCGGCAATGATCTGACCGGTGTAACCTTTTTTGCAGAAAAAATACGCAGGATCATTGCCGACTATGATTTTCCTGTGGTCGGTACCACAACTTGCAGTATAGGTGTCGCCAACTGGATGCCTGAGGAGTGGACTGATTCTTTGGTTGCCAGAGTCGATGCTGCCCTGTACCGGGCTAAGGCAGAGGGTAGAAATAGTGTTGTGGTCGCAGAGAGTTAACGCTGTTTAATGTAGTTGATCAGATTCTCCAGGGCGGTACTGAAGTAGAGTTCGTAACTACTTTTCTCAACGTAGCCTATATGGGGAGAGCAGAGCACATTTTCCAGTGACAAAAGTGCCGTGGTTTCGGAACTGGCTGGTTCGATCTCATAGACATCCACTGCCGCTCTTTTTCTAGGATTTTCGCGCATCTCATTCACAAGCGCATCGGCTTCGACCAGCTCGGCACGGCTGGTATTTACAAACAGGGAGTCCTCTCTCATCGATGCCAGATCCTTCCGGGTGACAGAGTATCGGGTTTGGTCGTTAAGCCGCAGGTGTAGCGAGACAATATCTGCCTGTTCAAAGAGCGTCTTTCTCGACTCGGCCGCCTGAAAACCCTGAGAACTAGCAAGTTCGCGTGAACTCTCACTGCCCCAGACCAGAATATTCATATCAAAGGCAGCGCCGTAGCGGGCAATACGCTGACCTATCTTGCCATAGCCCCAGATGCCGAGGGTCAGACCTGCCAGTTTTCGGCCAAGACCCAGTGCTCCGGAATCCTGCCAGCTATGCTGAGAAAAGTTTGAAATATAGGGCACAAGATTGCGTGACGCTGACATGATCAATGCCCAGCAAAGCTCCGCAGGCGCAACTGGAGAGCCAGTGCCTTCAAGTACGGTTATTCCCCGGGTGTTACACTGTTCAATGCTGATATGGTTGCTGACTTTTCCTGTCTGACTGATTACTTTCAGGTCAGGGAGCCTGTCCAGCAGCGACTCGGTAATTTTGGTTCGCTCGCGAATCAGAACCAGCGCTTCCACACCGTCCAGATGCGAAGACAGTAGGGCTTCATCGGTGTAGGTTTCGTTGAAAATCCGCACCTCGTGGCCATCAAGTAAGTTAAAACAATCCAGATCTTTAACGACGTTTTGATAATCGTCCAGAATCGCAATGTTCACGAAGACCTCCAGAATCGGATGGGAAATAGTCGGGGTACGTTATGCTTGGTGTTATTTTGACCCGTAGTTCTGTTTTCAGATTAGAGGTAACAGTAAGGGATTGAAAAGGAAAAGGATACAACGGCGATTCATCGAAAAAAGCCGGTCATAAAACTAAGTTAGCAACCGTCCTAAGGCTTGATACGACACAAGTTCTATGGTTAGTTTATCTGTAGCGCCACTGAGGGCTTCAGCGGCAGAACAAAAGCGGTTGCAATGATGGAGTTGTGTTGGTTCTGGAGTAATCTTAAAAGGGCGATAAAAGGACGGTATAGTGATTGTAG
>JBFEXW010000294.1:0-2851 GCA_041562495.1 Marinobacterium sp.
ACGCTGGTGATTGAGATTTTCGTATATCCTGAAGCCTATCCTACACATGGGATCTGGGCTGCACTGCTGCTGTATATAATCGTGCGCGGGCCCGGCACGTTGTCAGTTGATCATATCTGGAAAATCAGGTTCAGGCGGTAGACTGTTAAGCGGAGTATTGCTGATCAAACCAGTATTAACAGGTGTATTCGGCTTTAGGTTTGGTTGGTTCAGATGCCTGGCTGGCGTTTTCCCTGAACGTTAAGAAAAGCTTCTCCAGTTTTGACTTGGCCAGATCAATATCCACCTTAATCGGTTTATCGCTTGATCGACGCCCTTTTGCCGGATTCGATATAGCATGTTGAGCGCTGGCTTGGTCTCGCTTGTGTACCAAACGACGGCGGTCGATATGCGAGCGACGACGGTCCCAGCCCTGATACTGTTTATGCAGATACAGATTTCGCCACTCTTCCGCGAGAGGTATTGACGCTAAAAATGGACTAATCTGTGTTTCCTGTTCGTCAATCCAGTAATAGACTATACGCTGTTCATGTAAGTCTTTAACAAGGTGCACTCAGGTTTTGCTCCAAAATGGTCTACTTTTGTATGCCGACTTCAGTTGAATGATCGCTTCAAATGGTCGTGAAATTAATACAAAGCATTTTACCGTATAGTTGCTTTTTTGGATATCCTTGGACTTTTCTTCTTTTACCGCAATACTTCGATAGCAATTAAATATCTGCTGATACTTGGTTCCATCGGCTATTCACAGCGGTGAATTAAGCCCTCTTTCATTTCGATATGGATTTTCTGCCAGTTTTATACCTGGTGTTTTGAGCCGGGACAGGATTCGCCATTATAATGCATAGGAAAAATTCGTAGTAATGATGGTGGGTAGGTGTTTTTCAGATCGCCGTAAACCTGTATATAATTTGAACAAACAAAGCTTCGAAGAAGAGCGAACTCGATGAGAAAAGTGGCAATAATACGGCTAATTGTGTTAATTATCGGTTTTGCATCTGTAACGGGTTTACGAGCCGATGACTCATCCCGGGCATACTACATTCTGTCGGATCGCCCGCTTTCACTGTTGGATCTGGGTTTCTACCGTATGGATCTGGATATCGCTCAACGCCTGATTCCTATCCTTACCGATCTGCTCAATACGCGCCCGGAACAGCTATCTGTCCGAAACTATCTGACTGTCGGTCAGAAAACCGATATGGAGCTGATCATTGAGACGCAGCTTTTAGGTGCTGATTATGAGCGGTCAACCCGACAGGCTAAGTCATTGTGCGATAAGATTACTACCCAGATGTCGCTTTTTTACTTCAGGAATCCAGTAGGCAGTTACTTCAAAAGCCGGGATCCGTTTCAGGAAAAACTGCCCAAAGAGCTGTATGAGCAGTTGGACGATACCTTGCGACTTAAAGCAATCGTACCCTTAGGCGCTGGACTTCCAGCCTATAGCTGTACTCGTCCATTGAAACTACGCTAAGCGGAAAATCATCTGAGAGGCCCGATGAGCATCTGCGAACCTCAAGTCTCTCAGGGAAACGGGATCAGTCCTTGCCGGTGAGAGGCACTGTCATAATTGGACGTTGGCTGTGAACCACAACCTTGTTTGACGTTGAGCCAAGTAGGAAGGTTTCAACTTTGGAGTGATGACGAACACCCATTACGATCAGATCGGCATTAATCTCATCTGCTACATCCAGAATTTTACGCCAGGGGGTACCGATTTCGATTCGGACGTTGACCTGGCTGGGCTCCATAGACTCCACATCTTCAAGCTCTGATGCGCAGAAGCGATCAATGCGCTCGCGTACCTTGGCCGTCATCGTTTCCATTCCCGAACGTTCCATGTTGGCGAGTTCTTCGTGAGTAAAGTAGTTCTGCATCATATGTTGAGCAGACTCAGGAAGCTCTGACAGTACATGCAGAAATACCAGTTCAGCACCATATTCACGCGCCAGACTAACAGCACGACGAAACGCGGGGCGTGAACCTGGGCCTACATCAGAAGCGTAAAGAATCTTACTAAAACGGGGTAACATAGATGACTTCCTTATTTTCGATGACAGGGTTTTATGTTTTCAATAATGAACTATTTGTTGCTAAAAGCCACTGATTTAGCGCAATAGGTTAGCAAGTTAAGTAAATTTTTTAGGCTTTATTCGGTTTGATCAATGTGCGTGGATCGAGTAGTCTCTCCAGCTCATCTTTCGACATGCCGGTCTCTTCGACTGCAACTTCAATCACCGCTCGTTCTTCTCTGTAGGCTTTCTTAGCTATTTCGGCGGCACGCTGATAGCCGATTACAGGGTTGAGCGCCGTAATAAGAATTGGATTTCTGGACAGGCTTTCATTCAGTCTCTGCTGATTTACAGTAAAGGTGGCGATGGCTCTGTCTGCCAGCAGATAACAGGTATTCGTCAACAGACGGATGCTTTCAAGCACATTGTGAGCAATCAGCGGGAGCATTACGTTCAGCTCGAAATTACCCGACTGACCCGCTATCGTGGTTGCGCTGTCGTAACCGATTACCTGAGCGGCGACCATACAGGCCGATTCGGGTACAACAGGATTAACCTTGCCAGGCATAATCGATGAGCCTGGCTGTAGCGCTTCTAGTGATATTTCACCAAGACCGGACAGTGGACCAGAGTTCATCCAGCGCAGGTCATTAGCGATCTTGGTAATACTGACTGCAATGGTTTTTAACTGACCAGAGAGCGCCACGGCTGTGTCCTGCGAGGATATATAGGGAAAGAAGCTCGCGGGACGTTTGAATTGAATGCCTGTTAATGCAGAAACCTCATGTGAAAATTCGGTTGCGAACTCGGGGTGGGTATTGATGCCGGTCCCAACC
>JBFEXW010000295.1:0-2850 GCA_041562495.1 Marinobacterium sp.
AGCTAATAGATAAATTAAGCCTTGATGCTAGTCACCCTATGTCTACTTAAATGAGGTTTAAAGCGTGTCTGTCGCAATCCAAGATCTGTATCCCGAATCGAACAGTCACTGTTTTGGTTGTGGTCGCTCCAACACTGAAGGCTGGCACCTGAAGACATATGTTACGGAAGGACAGACCTACGCGCACTTCACACCGGACGCTAAATATACTGGTGGTGTGCCTGATCATCTCTACGGTGGAGCTGTTGCGTCGCTGCTTGATTGCCACGGAACAGCTTCAGCAGCAGCCTTCCGTTACCTGCAAAGCAATACTGAGCTTGGGGAAGACTCAGTATTACAGCGTCATGTAACCGGTCAGTTAAACCTGAGTTTTATTGCGCCAACCCCTATGGATACTGAGCTGCAGTTAACCGGCAAGCTGATCGAAATATCAGGTCGTAAGGTACGCGTCAAACTACAGCTTTTGGCCGGGCAGAAACTCTGTGCAGAGGCGGAGATGCTGGCAATTGCGATATAAAAAAGCCGCCATCACTGGCGGCCTGAATCAAGTAAAAATGGGTTTAGAACGGATAATGCTGGTTAGGATCTTCAATGGTGATCCAGCGCAGGTCGGTAAACTCAGCGATAGCTGATTTACCACCGAAACGGCCATAGCCACTGTCTTTCACGCCACCAAAGGGCATCTGTGGCTCATCACCCAGCGTAGGTCCATTGATATGACAGATTCCGCTCTGAATCTGATCAGCCACCCGCATACCACGCTGAATATCACGCGTATAAACCGCAGCTGACAGCCCATATTCTGTGTCATTAGCAACACGGATCGCTTCAGCTTCATCCTTGACACGAATAATCGACTTAACAGGACCAAACGACTCCTCCTGATAGATACGCATCTCCGGTTTAACATGGTCTATCAGCGTTGCTTCCACAATCGTACCAGTACGCTTACCTCCCGCTACAACGGATGCACCTTTGGCAACCGCATCAGAGATCAGTTCATCCATCTTTTCCGCTGCAGCGGCGTTGACCAGCGAGCCGAGCACGACCTGATCACGAGGATTACCCGCCGGAAGCTGAGATGCGCGAGCCGCCAGTTTCTGTGAAAACTCATCGGCCACCTTCTCATCAACGATCAGGCGCTCGGTAGACATGCAGATCTGCCCCTGGTTCATAAAGGCACCGAAGATCGCTGCATTCACAGCACCATCGATGTCGGCATCATCCAGCACGATAAGCGGAGCCTTACCGCCAAGCTCAAGAATTGCCGGCTTAAGGTTTTCCGCCGCAAGACGGCCAATAATACGGCCAACAGCGGTAGAGCCGGTGAAGTTCACATGCTTAACATGACGATTCTCTATCAGATCCTTAACAACTGAAGGGGCATCAGCAGGATCATTGGTCAGCACATTTAACACTCCAGCGGGGAAGCCTGCTTCAGCAAACACGGTACCGATTAACAGGTGAGTCTGAGGACACTGTTCGGAGGCTTTAAGGATCATCGTATTACCACAGGCGATCGCGGTTGCTACTGCACGTGTACCGAGAATGACAGGCGCATTCCAGGGAGCAATACCAACACAGACGCCCTTAGGTTTGTTAACACCCATCGCCAGCGTTCCGGGCTTATTGGATGGAATAATCTCACCGCCGACCTGTGTGGTAATCGCTGCTGCTTCTCGAATCATACCCGCCGCAAGCATCACGTTAAAACCTGCCCAGGGACCCGTCGAGCCGGTTTCATTGATCATCGCTTCAATGAAGTCGTCTGTTTTCGACTCCATAATATCGGCCGCTTTTAACAGCAGCATACGCCGTTCAGTAGGGCCTGTTTTTGACCAGGACTCAAAAGCGCTCTGCGCTGAATTAACCGCCGCGATAACATCATCAGATGAAGCGGATTGAGCTACTGTCGCAACCTCATTCGATACGGGATTGATGCGTTCAAAGGTCGCGCCCTTTGCGGCATTAACGTATTCACCATTAATGAGTAATTTGATATCCATTCAACAAGCCTCTTATTGTTTTATTTAGTGTTTATCTAGGGAACCTGCAAAGAAGTCCCACATGTTCTCTGCCGGAGTCTGAAACAGCCAAGTGCGCGAAAGTCAGTGCAGCGAAATAACCAGTCCTTTTCAAACTGTCTGACAAAGCAACTGGCTGTTTCAGGCCCTGCCCTTCGGGGCTTACGGGACAATCCGATCTCTTTGTTAGCGATTTTCGCAGAGACAACCAGCCCGCCTGTAATCGCCGCCTTGATCTCGAATTGCCCTGTAAGCCAGAGGCGTGTGAGACTTCTTTGCAGGTTCCCTAACATAGGTCGATCACAGCCGATCAGCAAAAACTTTATTTTTAACTACTGTTAATCACTAACAGATTCTCGGAAGCGGCCCACTGTGCCGCCAGTCCACCAGCCGGTTTCCGCCAAAGCTGGTTTTTAATCTGACGAAACTGTTCGGATCCTCAATCACCTCACCGATCAGAGCCGCATCCTGCCCCTGTTGATGAGCCCGCATACTCGTCAGGACGGTATCAGCAATGCTTGGAGCACAGATGGCGATCAATTTACCCTCATTAGCGATATCAAGCGGATCAAGCCCGAGCAGTTCACAGATAGCCGCAACCTCTTTGCGAACCGGTATAGCTGTTTCCTGCAGTTGCATACCGACTCGGGCCTGATGCGATAACTCATTCAGGGTTGCGGACAGGCCGCCACGGGTAGGATCACGAAGACAGCGAATGCCATTACCATACGGGCGCAGTGTGGTAACCAGAGAATCAAGCGCCTGAGAATCTGAGCTTAATTCACTGGCAAACTGCATATGCTCACGCTGTGTCAATATCGTCATA
>JBFEXW010000296.1:0-2845 GCA_041562495.1 Marinobacterium sp.
GAGCGAGCACCGTCAGTGTATCAACCAGATCGGCCTGTCTCGACTCAGACAGTTTTCCAAAACGGTCAATAAAACGCTCATGTAAAAGTGAAGGAACACTCTCAAGCGTCACTATCCCTTCGTCAGTCAATCTCGCATTAACGATCCGTCTATCCAGCTTTGAACGAACACGGATTACCAGACATCGCTGCTCAAGACGATTCAGTATGGTGGTAACGGTCGCCTGACTAAGTGATACCTCTTCCGCCAGACGCTTAACAGTCACATCACCCAGCTCACCGATTGAGCGCAACACCATCACCTGCGGAATCGTCAGACCACAAATTTTAGAGATGCGCTTCGACTGAATATCCGTTGCCCGAATGATACGTCGCAACGCTATCAGTACATCCTGCGCCTGATGCAGAGAGGCTGAGTTCATAGACCACCAAAGAGAATAACTACCCGAAATATAAAATAAACCCGCACCTAAATATAGCCTTCCAGTGCATGAGCAAATAGAGACAATTGAGATAGATAGTTTGATGTCTAAAGATTAGTACTGTTAGTATTCAAGGTAGAACGCTCGCAAATAAATTGCCATTATCAGGGGACAACCATGAAAAAACAGCTTATCGCAGCATCTCTCATCACGCTCAGCGCAGGCACTCAGGCATCGGAATGTGGCAACGTTCAGATCGCCGAAATGAACTGGGCCTCAGCTCAGCTCATTGCAAACGTTGACCGTTTTATTCTAAGCAATGCTTTCGGATGCGAAGCGGAACTCGTACCCGGTGACACCGTTCCAACATCCACGTCCATGATCGAAAAGCAGCAGCCCGACATCGCACCTGAACTCTGGACCAACTCGTTTAAAGAGGGGCTCGAGAAAGCGGTCTCTGAAGGCAAGCTAACGGTTGCCGGTAAAGTATTTGCTGACGGTGGCGAAGAGGGGTTCTGGGTTCCCAAATACATGGTCGATAAAGATCCAACCCTGGCCACTATTGAGGGGATCAAAGCCCACTCTGAACTTTTCCCACATCCTGAAGAGGATAGTATTTCAGGTTTCGTAGGTTGCCCGGCTGGCTGGGGCTGCCAGATCACGTCCAGCAATCTGTTCAAGGCACTTAAACTGGAGGATTATGGCTTTGAGCTGGTAGACCCGGGCTCCGCCGCGGGCCTTGATGGTTCAATCGCACGCGCCTATGAACGCGGCGAAGGCTGGTTTGGTTACTACTGGGCCCCTACAGCTATTCTGGGTAAATATGAGATGGTGAAAGTTGATTTCGGTACCGGAGTCGATGAACAGCACTTCCTGGATTGCATCTACAAAGCAGACTGCCAGAATCCGCATATCTCCATGTATCCATCGTCACCGGTTTACACCTACTCGACGTCAGAGCTATCAAAACGCGCTCCTGACGTTATGGAATATCTGGGCAAACGTTCATTTACTAACGCTCAGTTGAATTCACTGATGGCGTGGATGGATGACAATCAGGCGGATGGAGAGATCGCGGCCGAGTATTTCCTGACAGAATACCCGGATCTGTGGAAGCCTTGGCTGACCGACGAACAGATCACTAAGGTAGAACAAGCACTTTAAGAATGATCTGACTCTTATCTCTAACGCCCTGCACCCTCGCTCAGGGCGTTTCTGCTTAACCTTTCTGGAGCTCTTATGGCTGAGAAATCTTGGTTAACCGATATCCCCGAACTGGACCGAAGCAGCCTGCTGGCGATCCGAAAAACTCTGGACACCTCCTACCGCGAATTCTCCCGCGAGTATGGCGACACCATAGAGGCGTTCTTTGATCCCCTGCTACAGTTTCTGATCTGGTTCGAAAAACTCCTGCTCAACTCGCCCTGGTGGTTAGTCCTCGGTGCTATCGCAGCGCTCTCTTATGCCGCCAGCCGTTCAATAAAGCTGACGATTGCAGTTGCAGCATCACTGATGGTCGTTGGCTACTTCGGCATGTGGGACGATACGATGCGGACGATGAGCATTATTACCGTCTGCACGCTGTTAGCAATTCTCATCGGAATCCCGACCGGAATAGCGATGGCCAGATCTAACCGGGTGCAATCCATCGTCACACCGATTCTCGATATCATGCAGACCATGCCTGCATTCGTATACCTGATCCCGGTGGTTATGCTGCTTGGCATTGGGCGCATCCCCGGTGTTATTGCGGTGGTCATCTACGCGATACCGCCGGTTATACGCCTGACAAACCTAGGGATCCGACTGGTCGACAAAGAGGTCCTGGAAGCTGCCACCGCCTATGGCGCCAGCCCTAAACAGAGACTACTGGGTGTGCAACTACCACTCGCGATGCCCACCATCATGGCCGGCATTAACCAGACCATAATGATGGCACTGGCGATGGTCGTAATCGCCTCGATGATCGGCGTTAAGGGATTGGGGCAACCGGTACTTAAATCGATTACCAATCAGTACTTCACACTGGGCCTGTTAAATGGACTGGCCATAGTCGCACTGGCGATAATCTTTGATCGCGTATCTCAGGCCTACGCTAAACGTACCCAGGCACATCTGGGAGGAAGCCATGACTGATGCATTGATAGAAGTCCGTAATCTCTTCAAAGTCTTTGGCGACAAACCCACCTCTGTCTTACCGTTAATTGAAGCGGGAAAATCCAAGGATGAGATTCTCGCCGACACAGGCCATACCGTCGGCCTGAAAGAGATAAACCTTGAGATTAAGCGCGGAGAGATCTTCGTGATTATGGGGCTGTCCGGCTCCGGAAAATCCACCCTGATCCGCCACTTCAACAGACTGATTGACCCGACCGCCGGCGAAATCATCGTTGAAGGCACTGATGTGATGAAACTCAGCTCCAA
>JBFEXW010000297.1:0-2844 GCA_041562495.1 Marinobacterium sp.
GGAGCGTTGCCCGCGGTGTTGGTCTGGGATCGGCTGGCACGCGCTTTTGGTTACTTCAGTACGTTGATGCTGGCCTATATTCTTCAGATACTGGGAATCTTGCTGCCGTTACAGGGGTCTTTGATAGCGGCTATTTTTGGAGCTTTTCTGTTTGGAGCAACTTTTGTGGGCTGTGTGAGTTTGGTGCTGACACTCTCCGGACGCTTCTATCCCAATTCGCCCGCACGTTTGATGGGCAAGATGACGCTGTCTTATGGAATAGCTCAGATTCTCGGGCCTGCTGTAACTGGAGTGCTAACCGAACAGTTGGGAAGTTATGCCTGGGGAGTCGGAATGGCGGCTGTGTGCGTTGCGCTGGGTGCTGTGATCAATGCCAGACTCATCCCGCTGGAGCAGCATGAGCCTGCACTGATTAGAAGCTAGGGAGCTCCCTAGTTCAGGGTAATATCTACCATCAGGTCGCTGGCGATCTCCTCCAGCGCTGATTGAATGAGGTCCAGATCCGCAGACGCGGGAACCTGTAGTTCGCCTTCAGCTTTGAATAGCAGTTCGCTCGACATCGAGCCCGGAGTTACCTCGGTGTTAAGCTTAACAACATTGACCTGATGGCGTGCCAGAGCTGCCGAGATGTCGCGTACGATGCCTGGTTTGTCATGCCCGATCAGATCCAGTTTAACGATCCGGGTCTCTTCCGTGCTGTCGGCGTAACTATCTTCGGCAAAAATACGGATTCCCTGTTCGGCAAGCTTTTCTAGCGCCAGCTTGAGGGCATTGATCTTGTTTTCAGGCGCCTGGACGATCAGGATGCCGGTAAATTTTCCACCCAGATGCGACAGGCTCGATTCAAGCCAGTTGCCATCTTGGTCTGATATGGTTTTTGAAAGTAGGTTAACCAATCCGGGTTTGTCGTCAGCGATAAAGGTAATGACTAATGATTTCATCTGTTGCGTCCATTGAATGGTTTGTTGCAAGACTAGCACTTTGCGGCTTTGGGAGCATAACTGAATGCTGATTATCCAGGCCCTCTGGCCGATATTTGCATTGCTTCTGGCGGGCTGGGGATTACGCAGAGCTGACTTTCCCGGAGAAGCCTTCTGGCCGTTGATCGAGCGGCTTATCTACTTTATCTGCTTTCCTGCGCTGCTGTTGACTAAGCTAGCGGCAGCTGATTTCAGTGGTGCGCTGGCGGTGAAGCTGGTTCTGGCCGTCATGTTATTACTTATGCTGGCGAGCCTCATTGCAATTCTGCTACAGCGACTGGTCAAGTTTCAGGTGGCAGCCTTCACTTCGGTATTTCAGGGTGGTCTGAGATTTAACACCTATATTGCCTTGGGTATCGCGGCCACGCTGGTGCCTGGACAGGGGGTGATCTATGCGGCAATCATCGCTTCAGTGATGATTCCGCTACTGAACGTACTCTGTGTCAGCATCTTTGCACTCTATCAGGAGAATCGCCCCAGTCCGCAGCGTGTGCTGCTTAATATTGCACAAAATCCTCTGATTCTGGCGTGTATTCTTGGGCTGGTATTAAATTTCTCCGGACTGGGTTTGCCTCGGGTAGCCGGCTCAGTACTGGATCTTCTGGCTCAGGTCGCTCTGCCTATGGGGCTGCTGTCAGTGGGAGCTGCGTTGAATCTGAAAACCGTTCGTCGCGCCGGATTTGAGCTGGCTGTTTCGGTTGGGTTCAGGCTTATCCTGATGCCGATGCTGGCTTTTCTGGTTGCAGGCCTATTTGGTTTGAGTCTGCCCGCGTTTACGATCTTTTTGATTTTTGCATCTATTCCGACAGCATCAGCTGCCTATATACTGGCGCGCCAACTGGGGGGAGATGCCCCGTTGATGTCGGCGATACTCTCAGCACAAACACTGATCTCCATGATAACGCTCCCTGTCGTGCTGGCCGCACTTCCTCTTTTGTATGCTGAAATGTTTTAAGAATTCTTCTTATAAAACTGAGAGTAGTGGCAAATATCTAAAGTTTTATTGAGGGAGTGTCGATAACCTAATGAAATATTTTGAAAATATTTTGCCGTTTCGGGAACTTTACAGATTTGTGTCTGTCTATCTTCCTGTAGTTGCTATAAGCGACCTTTAATTTAACTTGGGATAAGAAGGAAAAAATGAAACGTAGTCCGGATTTGCTTTTGGTTTTGCTCGTCGCTTTTGTGGTCGGTGCCGTGATGACCGGCGTTTCTCAAAGCGATATCCAACTGACCTCGTTGGTACAAAACGTATTTAACAGCTAATCTCGCCAGTCTAAGGGTGTTAAATCAGATAACGCTTCTGATCTGAAACAACACCGTTCAACGGAACATCCCATTTAGCCAGGGAGAGATGTTCGACTCTCTGAAAATCATGTGCCAGACCAATCAGTTTAGGGCCTTGTAAACCGTAACGGCTCAGCTTGAAGGCAAACGTCCGGTCATAATATCCACCCCCCATTCCCATTCGTCCGCCACCGGCATCAAAAGCCACCAGCGGCATCAGAACCAGATCCAGTGCCCAGGGAGTGATTCCGGGACGCTTTATTTTTGGCTCCAATATCTTGTAACGGTTGAGGGTCAATCGGGTATTTCGCTCGTATGGCGTGAACCAGAGCCGATTGTGTCTGACGGGGTGCAGTACCGGAAGATAAACCTTTTTATTTAGTTTCCAGCAAAGATCAATAATCGGACTGACATCGATCTCACCATCGTTCGCAAGGTAAACAGCGAGTGTTTTAGCGCGGGCAAAAACAGAGGAACGCTTGATCTGCTGGCAAAGTTTCTGGCTTGCTAGGCGTTGCTTTAGCTGAGACAAACTACGGCGTTGCTGGCGAATCGCCTGACGTAGCTGGTTACGTGA
>JBFEXW010000298.1:0-2842 GCA_041562495.1 Marinobacterium sp.
ACACCCATGACGCTGGTTGATTGGTCGAGTTCGCCGATCACGCCGTTCCATGTTGGCGGCCGTGTGCGCTTTCGAGCTATAGACCGGCAGGAGTATCTGGATCTAGGGGGCGTACTTGATGGGGTTTAAAGTCATTAATCCAGGGCTACTCACCACCGTTCAGGACCTTGGGCGTTTCGGGCACCAGCACATGGGCGTTACCACCGGCGGACCGCTGGATGAGTATGCCTTTACCTGGGCCAATCACCTGCTCAGTAACCCAGGCGGTGCGGCGATGCTTGAGATTACATTCGGTGGATTGGAGATGGTGGCGGAAATCAACACCAATATTGCTCTCACCGGAGCCGATCTGGGCGCTACCATCAACGGTCAAGGCGCAGAACCCTGGCGGACGCACAGTGTTAAAGCGGGGGATCGGCTGAAGTTCCACGTACCAGAGTCGGGCCTGCGCGCCTATCTGGCTGTATCTGGCGGCTTCGCACTGCCTCAACTGCTGGGTAGCTGCTCCACCGTGATGCGCGAGGGGATCGGTGGATTAGTCTCAGATGGTTTTAAACTCAAAGCCGAGGATAGGTTAACCTGTGTAGAGGCGCCGTTGGCGCCGGTGACTGCGGTGCCCGCTAAGGATATCCCGGACTATCGTAAAAACCTTGAGCTCGGGCTGATAGAGGGGTACCAGATAGCCGATTTTTCGGGTGAACAGCTGCGCAGATTCTTTGCCAGTGAGTACCAGATTACCCCTGATATTGATCGTATGGGTTACAGGTTAAAGGGTGCCGCAATATCGCCGTCGCGCTCGGGTATCATCTCGGAGGGGATCGCTGCCGGTGCCGTGCAGATACCCGCAGACGGTCAGCCAATTGTACTGATGAGTGACCGGCAAACGATTGGTGGTTACCCCAAACCGGGGTGCATCTCACGCCTTGCCATGGGCCAGCTGGCGCAACGTGGGCCCGGTGCGAGCGTGCGCTTCTACTCGTTGGATGTATCGACGGCGCAGGCTCAACGGACCATATTCAAGCGCCATCTGAAACTCTTCGATTTCCAGCGACTGAGCTAAGCTCAGGCGTCTGTGGCGACTCTCTCGCTGAGCCATCAGTTCCGGAGAATGTGTCAGCGCTATGCGGCATCAGAACCTCATCGCTAAAGTCACCAAAGATTGCGCCCAGTATAGTGCGATCTATTTGGCCATCACTGGAAAGTGACCACTGCCGTCAAATCGCCAAACTAGTAGATCGCCTCATCGCTAATTGTGTAACCCTCAAGGACTCGCAACTGCATAGATATTCAAACCCTGTGCCAGTTCCGTTCGGCATCTCCTCAACTCCGTACAACCGCTTCAGCCAAGAAACCCCTGCACACCCGAGAAGACAATCTGTGCGGCAATGGCCGAGACAAAAAGACCAATAATTTTAGGCAGGATCTGCAGCCCCTGACGGCCAATAATGCGATTAAGCCTGTCTGACATCAGTAGTATCGCTACCAGAGTCATTACGGCACCGATCAATGACGTGACCATCTGGATAAAGTCGAAGGCGTCACCGATCTCAGCCCCCATCACCATCAAGATACCGATCATCCCCGGGCCAATCGTTACCGGCACGGCGAGTGGGACGATAGCGAAGTCGGTACCTTGCTTGACTCGAGCATCAGGTAACTCCGCATCGCCGCGAATCATATCCAGGGCGCTCAGAAACAGAACACTGCCAGCGCCAATCTTGAAAGCGTCGAGAGTAATTCCAAAAAGACTGAAGATGTACTTTCCAAACAGCAGGAACATCAAACTGGCGACACTAATCGCGATACCAAATTTTAAGATGACTGAGCGTTTCTCTATTCCTGATAGATGCTTAGTCAGTGTAATAAACACCGACAACACAAAGAACGGCGTCATCATAAAGAGCAATTTGAGGTAGAGCGTGAAGATCTGATCCATGGCGACAACCGATGTTTAAAGGTGTTGAAAGAGTAAGTTAGAAGCAGTTAATCGGCAACGTCTTGTGCTCAGGCTGACCATATTTACGGCTAATCTTCGGGCACTAAAAAACCGGCGGATGCCGGGTTTTTAGTGCGGGGTTCAGCTTAGGCTTCGACAGTAGGGATCTAGGATTGAATCTGTAACTAATTGAAAGTTATATTTAATTTTCTGACTATCCCCATATTCCGAAAATGTTACCCAAATCTCAAAATTTAGTGACAAAAACTAGCTGCAGAGAGCTCGTCTTAAACGAAAATCCGGTTAGTGCGTTGCACCGTAATTCAACAGGTGTGTTATCTATTGATGCCCGCTTCGGCTCTCTTGAAGCTCTAGAAGCAAGCAGTCTAGAGCCTTTTGCGCGCCGGATAATCTACTTATGCCGGGTTTCACTACTAACCTTTGAGTCCACATTTCTATGATCGATCAACCCCTGATCCATGCAGCAAGCTGTATTGTCCTGGATGATTCTAAACGGTACCTCTTGGTGAAGAGAGGAAAGCCACCGCAGCAGGGCTGCTGGTCGCTGCCTGGAGGACGGCAAGAACCTGGTGAGCCGTTGGAGGACACCGCGAAGCGAGAGGTAGCCGAAGAAACCGGGCTTGATGTAAATATTGTCCGTAAGCTGGGCACTGTTCAGGTTGGCATTGACGAGAATTTCAATTACGAAATTCATGAATACTTGGCAGAGCTAGCCGGAGGAAAGTTGTTAGCCGGTGATGATGCGACCGATGTTGGATGGTTCAGCGCAACCGAATTGGCCGAACTCAAACTCACCAAGAATCTACTTGCTCATCTGGCCGAGTATGGTGTCTATCCGTAAGAAGCTTCTACAGTCGGAATGACTGATGGAAATTTTTACACTCT
>JBFEXW010000299.1:0-2832 GCA_041562495.1 Marinobacterium sp.
ATTCAGCTACTCGTTTCAGCATTAAGGTTTCACGTGAAACATGTAAGTAATCAGACGGACGTTAAATCTCTAATCAGACAAACGTTGATATGCGGGATAGCTGTGGGCACGAGCTAGTGTGTTTTAAATAACACGCAGACCTTAAAGAATATTAGAAACAGAAAGTGAGTGAATAAAAAACCCGGCTATTGCCGGGTTTTTCAGTCTAAACCTGATGTGTTTAACCGAGCTTAGATAGATCAGCAATGCCAATGAACTGCGACTGTAGATGAGCGAGAAGGGTAAGACGGTTGTTTTTAACTGCCTCATCTTCTGCCATGACGCGCACCTCGTCGAAAAACAGATCAATCGGCTCCCTGAGAGTAGAGAGCGACTTGAGTGCACCCTGGTAGTCTGCGTTGCTCACTTGGTTTGAAACGCAGTGCTCAATGCTGGTAAGCGACTCAAATAGATTGAGCTCTGCAGCTTCCGTTAATAGTGATTGGTCAACTGAACCATGAACTGTAGTTTCGAGTTTATTCAGTATGTTACTTACGCGCTTATTGCCTGCGATAAGCGCAGCAGATGCTTCATTAAGTTCAAACTCTGAAACTGCACGTGCGCGACGGACAAAATCCAGTGGTACGCGAGGCTTCAGTGTATGAACAGAGTGGTAAACCTCAGCGCTGATCGACTCCTCTTCAAACCAGAAGCGGAAGCGTTCGAGCATAAATTCAAACACATCCTCTGCAGCGGATCCGAGCACCGGAAGATCGATGTAATTAGATGCAGCGATCTCAAGTAGTTGAAGCAGATCGAGAGGCAATTCATGCTCTACGAGAATACGGAGTACGCCGAGTGCGGCGCGACGCAGGGCGAACGGGTCTTTGGAGCCAGTTGGGGGCTGATTTATCGCAAACAGACCTACCAGCGTATCAAGACGATCGGCCAGTGCGATAGCAATGCCAGTGCGAGTTGAAGGGAGTTCATCGCCTGAGAATTTAGGTAGATACTGCTCTCTGATCGCTTCGGCAACTTCATCCGCTTCGCCATCATGAAGGGCGAAGTGATAGCCCATCAGACCCTGGAGTTCGGTAAATTCGTAAACAGTATCTGATAACAGATCGCACTTAGAGAGCAGTGCAGCACGGGAGGCGTAATCGACATTGCCGCCAATTAGCTGAGCGATCTGCTTCGCAGTGGCTTCAATACGGTAGCTCTTATCGTAAACAGTACCGAGCTGATTCTGGAATACGACGGAATTAAGTCGCTCGAGACGATTAATGAGCGGCTGCTTCTTATCGGTTTCAAAAAAGAATGCGGCATCTGCAAGTCTTGGGCGGATAACCTTTTCATTCCCGGCAATAACCTGTTGGGGGTCTTTTGACTCAATATTCGCAATGGTGATGAAGTAAGGCATCAGCCGCCCTGACTGATTAACCAGGTGGAAGTACTTCTGGTTCTCCTTCATAGAAAGAATTAAAGCCTGCTCAGGAACCTCAAGAAAGCGCTCTTCAAAGCGTCCGGTTAACGCAACTGGCCACTCATTAAGTGCACATACCTCATCAAGTAGATCCTCATCGAACTCAACGATACCCTGAACCTTTTCTGCCTCAGCAAGTACCTGTGAACGAATCTTTTCACGACGCTCGGAGAAACTGGCGATTACCTTGCCGGTTGTTCTGAGTATGCTGGCGTAATCTTCAGCGTTAATCACTTCGATTTCGTGATTGTAGTGGAAGCGGTGACCGCGGGTCTTGCGACCGGCTGGGGTATCAAGCAGAGTGCAGGGGATAACTTCATCACCGAGCAGCGCAACAACCCAATGTACGGGGCGTACAAATTCAGTACGGCTTGCTGCCCAGCGCATGCGTTTTGGGATTGGCAGGTTGTTGAGTGCTTTACCCAGCATTTCGGGTAGAAGTTCTACCGTCGAACGCCCTGGTTCGGTGCCGCAATAGACGTAATAGTCACCCTTATCGGTCTGCTCAATGCTAAGCGCCTCAATAGAAACGCCACAGCTGCCCGCAAAGCCAGATACCGCTTTTTCGGGTGCCTTGGCTGAAGGGCCGCGGCGTTCAAGCTGACGATCAGCCTGCTGAGTTTGCAGGGCTTTGATCAGAACGCCTAGGCGGCGTGGAGCGGCGAATAACTCAACCTCACCGTACGAGAGCTGAGCATCACTCAACTGGCTGCGCAGGCTGTCTCCAAGCGCTTCGGACAGGCTTTTTAATGCTTTAGGTGGCAGCTCTTCGGTACCGAGTTCAAAAAGAAAATCCTGAACACTCATTATTCTGCCTCCTCCAAAGATGCTAATACCTCATCGCGAATAGCGGGATCTGCCATAGGGAATCCAAGCGCTTTACGAGAGTCGAAATACCCCTGCGCGACACCGCGGGCCAGAGTGCGTACGCGCAGAATATAGCGCTGGCGTTCGGTAACTGAAATCGCATGCCGTGCATCGAGCAGGTTGAACGTATGTGATGCTTTGAGAACCTGTTCATATGCAGGAAGTGGTAGTCCGGCTTCAAGTAGCTTTTCACACTCTTTCTCGTGGTGTTCAAAGTTGCTGAACAACTGTGAAACGTCAGCATGCTCGAAGTTGTATGTAGACTGCTCAACTTCGTTCTGGTGGAAGACATCTCCATAGGTGACAACAGAACCGTCCGGATTTTTGCACCAGATTAGATCGTAAACGCTGTCGACCTCCTGGATATACATCGCAAGGCGCTCCAGGCCGTAGGTGATTTCACCGGTAACCGGGTAGCACTCAAGACCTCCAGCCTGCTGGAAATAGGTAAACTGAGTTACTTCCATGCCGTTCAGCCAGACTTCCCAGCCGAGACCCCAAGC
>JBFEXW010000300.1:0-2815 GCA_041562495.1 Marinobacterium sp.
AATACCAACGACTCTGAGCTGCTTAGATGGTAATCGATAGAATCGATCAGCAATCTGCCCCAGCGACAACTGCTGGGGAGACCAGGCAACTATTGCTACTCCCGGGTACTGTTGCTGCAGCTTCGCGATCTCTTCACCCTGAAAAAGTACTGCTACTGCGCCGTTTTCAACGGCCTGTGCAACAAACTCGCGACCATCAACGGCGAGTCCGTTGCGTGCAACGAACAGGTAGCCCTTCTCAACCAGACGACTATCCTGAGCAATACCCTGTAACTGGAGTTTCGAGGCCGCCCCCAGATTGAGCTCCGGTAATAACTGACCAAGCTGACAACCCTTCATCAAACTACTCATTGGGATGCCACCTGCAGATCAGTTTCCTTCCAGTTATCGGGCGGAACATTCAACAGACGCAGTGCACCCGCAGCAACGCGGGAGAAGATAGGCGCCGCTACAGCACCACCGAAGTACTCCTGCCCTTTAGGGTTATCAACCATGACTACGACGATGATGCGAGGGTTGCTGATCGGTGCAATACCGGCAAACACAGAAAAATAGGCATCATCAGCATACCCACCGTTGACTGCCTTATGGGCCGTGCCCGTCTTGCCGCCCACGCGATAACCCTGCACAGCCGCTTTACGAGCCGTACCGGTAGAACTGACAACCGTTTCCATCATCTTCAGCACGTCGTCTGCGATCTGCTTCGGCATGACGCGCTCCCCTTCAGGCGGCTGTGTCTGTTTAAAAAGCGAAACGGGGAGCATCCGCCCCCCATTAGCAAAGGGTATATAGGCCTGAGCTAACTGGATTGGCGTGACTGAGAGACCATAGCCATAGGAAAGGGTCGCCCTCTCCACCTCCTGACGTTCACTGAGATAGGGAAGAACCCCGCTTCGCTCACCCGGGAACCCCGTCATCATCGGTTTACCCAACCCCAGATTGGACATCAGGTTTCGCACCGCATCAGGTTCCATCGACAGCGCCAGCTTGGTCACACCCACGTTACTGGACTTGGTAATAATGCCAGTGATATCCAGTTCACCGTAGTTGCGATGATCCTTAATTGAAGCACCGCGAACCTGGATGTAACCTGGCGAAGTATCAACGACATCATCGACCCTATACTGTCCACCCATCAGTGCAGCCGCAACAGTGATAGGCTTCATCGTTGAACCCGGCTCAAAGGTGTCGGTCATCGCGCGATTGCGCAAAGCATCGGTATTCAAATTGGCGCGGTCATTCGGGTTATACGAGGGCTGATTAACCATCGCCAAAATTTCGCCGGTATGAGCATCAAGAATTACGGCAGATGCTGAATCCGCATGATGAGTCTGCACCGCATCCTTCAGTTCTCGATACGCGAAGTACTGTAGACGCAGGTCAAGACTGAGCTCCAGGTCCTCACCGGGCGCGGCATCCTGTAAAGACTGCAGATGCTTGATAGTTCGTCCTTTACGGTCCTGCAGCACCAGAGATCGCCCCGACTCACCACGAAGAATATCGTTAAAGGCGAGCTCCAGCCCCTCCTGCCCCTCTCCATCAACATTGGTAAAGCCAATCAGATGGGTCGCAACCTCACCGGCAGGGTAGAAACGTTTAAATGCCTGATCGACATGAATTCCGGGAATTTCCAGCGCCGCAATACGCTCTGCCAGCTCTGGTGTTACCTGACGCTTGAGATACAGGAAACGGCGCAAAGCATTCTGCTGCAGTTCCTGAATCATCGCCTGAGCAGGCAGATCCAGAAGATGAGCCAACTGATCCAATCGAGCACTCTGCATATCGGTCTCTTCTGGATCAGCCCAGATCGTTGCAATCGGAGCACTGACCGCCAGAGGTTCACCGTGGCGATCAGTAATCAGACCTCGGTGAGCCGGCGTCAGACGCGTTCTTAATGAACGAGCATCGCCCTGCTTCTGCAGAAAAGCCTGATCAGCGGTGTACAGCGTCAGCAGCTTACCGATAATAGCACCCGCTATGATGACCAATAGAACAAAGACAACCCACAACCGCCATCCGCGAGCCGCCAGAGCCTGAATTGCCGCATTAGCCACCGTGAACCAACCTTATCTCAGCAGGCCCAGGCAGTTTCATCGACAGCTTATCTGCCGCCAGCACTTCAACACGATTATTCGCACCCCAGGCGCTCTGCTCCAGAAGCAGTTGCCCCCATTCGATGCGAATCTGATCATTCTGACGTACCAGCGTCTGTTGCTGATGAAAATGACGGCGATAGTCGAATGAGGTATAGATCACCGCCAGAGCCGATACCAGAATGAGCAACACTGCCAGCGCAACTGCACTGATCTGGGGAATCAGACTGTTCAACTGAACCATCGACTCAGGTTTCACTGCCTTAGTCTTAGGCTGAGGTTCAGCTTTAGATTCGGAGCGATTAAAGAAGGAGATCGCCGCGTTCATTTCAGCTTCTCCGCTATACGCATCACAGCGCTGCGGGCACGTGGATTGCTACTCACCTCCTGCGTTCCCGCCTTGATCGCTTTCCCAATCGATTTCAAGCGCTGCAGCAGCATCTCCTGTGTTACAGGAATGTCCGGAGGCAGATGCTCATCACCCTTAACATGCTTGCGAATAAACCGTTTTACCAGACGATCTTCCAGCGAATGGAAGCTGATCACAGCCAGACGACCACCAACAGCAAGCACCTCCAGCGCCTGATCCAGCACCGACTCCACATCTTCAAGCTCGCGATTGATATGGATACGAATCCCCTGAAACGCTCGTGTCGCCGGATTCTTACCCTTCTCCCACTTAGGATTAGCCTCAGCAATAATTGACGCAAGACGTGCAGTTG
>JBFEXW010000301.1:0-2814 GCA_041562495.1 Marinobacterium sp.
CCGCTGCGCTGCACAGCCAAAGTACGCTACCGCCAGTCCGATCAGCAGTGCACCCTGATCGCAACTAAGAATGGCTACAGAGTCGATTTTGATCAGCCGCAGCGCGCCGTTACGCCCGGACAGTCTCTGGTACTTTATCTGGGTGATCGCTGTCTTGGTGGTGGTGTTATTGAATACAGTTCACGGGATCTATATTGGAGAGAGCGTTAATGTCGCGCGCCAGAGATGAACAAACTATCGCGATGGCTGGTGTATTTCAGTCCGCCAGCCTGGTTGATCAAATCGCCCGCAACGGCATGGTTAGTCAGGACAGTTTTGAGGCACTGATCGCCAGCCTTTTTGTCACCAGCCCCGGGATGACTGAAGATGTCTATGGCGGCCAGCAGGATCTGCGACACAACCTCCAGCTCGGTCTTAAAGAGCTAAAACAAATTGTAGAGAAGAAAGGCAATAAGTTTGCTCCCAATATTACCCGCTACGCACTGAGTATCGTTACTCTGGAGCGCAAGTTGGCACAGCATCCCGAGATGTTGCAAACCATTGCTCAGCGTATTGCGGCACTGGAAGAGAAGGCAAACTACTTTTTTAACACTGAACAGGATGGCGATCCCCGTGAGCATCCATCCCGATTTACTCACCGTGCCATCATCGCCGGACTTGACGCCCTTTATCAGGATACGATCAGCACACTGAGTTTCCGCATTCAGGTAAACGGCGATCCACGTCACCTGCAGAACTCGGAAAACGCCGCGCGTATCAGAGCGATTCTCTTTGCCGGAATCCGGGCATCGATGCTCTGGCGTCAGGTCGGTGGAAAACGCTGGCATCTGCTGTTTTTCAAATCCCGTATGGCACCCTCACTGGACAGTCTCAGCAGGGCCTGACCACCGGGATGTTTTTCCGGTATAATCTCCGCCCTTCGAAACTTTTGCTATTACCCAAACCGAGATAGTTTACCCATGGAACTCACCGCACTCACCGCCGTATCTCCCGTTGATGGCCGTTATGGCAGCAAAACCGCAGACCTTCGTCCTATCTTCAGTGAATATGGACTGATCCGTTTCCGCGTTGAAGTGGAGGTTCGCTGGTTGCAGCGACTGGCAGCACACGAGGCGATTACAGAAGTACCTGCACTGAGTGCCGAAGCCAACTCACTGTTGAATGATCTGGTTGCTAACTTCTCGGTCGAAGATGCTGAGCAGATCAAATCGATCGAACGTACCACCAACCACGACGTAAAAGCGGTTGAGTACTTTATTAAAGACAAGATATCGGCTAACGCAGAACTTCAGGCAATCACTGAATTCGTTCACTTTGCCTGCACCTCTGAAGATATCAACAACCTGTCACACGCGCTGATGCTGAAAAACGGCGTTGCGGTTATGCATGAGCAGATGCAGGAGATTGAATCACAGATCGCCAAACTCGGTCGCGATTTTGCTGATCAGCCTATGCTGTCCCGTACCCATGGCCAGACCGCATCTCCCTCTACACTCGGCAAAGAGATGGCGAACGTTGCCTACCGTCTGCGCCGCCAGCTTAAGCAGTTGGACAATATCGAGTTCCTCGGCAAGATCAATGGTGCTGTCGGTAACTACAACGCACACCTGAGCGCTTATCCGGATGTTGACTGGCAAGCGAACGCACAGGCGTTTGTTGAGTCACTCGGCCTTGACTGGAACCCTTACACTACACAGATCGAGCCACACGATTACATCGCAGAGTTGTTTGATCTGGTCGCACGTTTCAACACCATTCTGATCGACTTCGATCGCGATGTCTGGGGTTACATCTCGCTGGGTTACTTCAAGCAGAAAACCATTGCCGGAGAAGTGGGTTCATCAACCATGCCGCACAAGGTTAACCCGATCGACTTTGAAAACTCTGAAGGTAACCTGGGTATCGCCAATGCGATCATGCAGCACCTGGCAGCAAAACTGCCAATCTCCCGCTGGCAGCGTGATCTGACCGACTCAACCGTGCTGCGCAATCTGGGTGTTGGTTTCGGCCACAGTTTGATCGCCTACGCGGCGACACTGAAAGGTATCAGCAAACTTGAGATGAATGCGGCTCGTCTCAATGACGACCTGAACAACAGCTGGGAAGTACTGGCTGAACCTATTCAGACAGTGATGCGTCGATATGCAATTGAAGAGCCATACGAGAAACTGAAAGCACTGACTCGCGGTAAAGGGATGACTAAAGAGGTGATGCTCGAGTTTATCGAAACTCTGGAGATCCCGGAAACTGCGAAAGCTGAGCTTCGCCAGCTGTCACCTGCATCCTACATTGGTAATGCAGTTTCTCAGGCGTCTAACATCTAAACGCCACTACTCAGCCAAACCCTCTGTGTAAACAAACCGGAGGGTTGACCACTCTGCCAGAGAAAATCTCCCCGATGCTCAACAATATCCGTATCGTTCTCGTCGAGACTTTCCATCCGGGAAACATCGGTGCTGCCGCACGTGCGATGAAAAATATGGGTCTTAGCGACCTCTGTCTGGTTAATCCTCGTATTTTTCCAGATGAAGAAGCGGAATCAAGAGCCGCGGGCGCCAAGGATCTCCTGTCCAGCGCAAGAGTCGTTTCCAGCGTTGAAGAGGCGATTGCTGACTGCCAGTTAATTGTCGGCACCAGTGCGCGCGAACGCTCTTACGACCTTCCACTGCAGGACTTGGAAACCGCTACGGAACAGATCTGGAGCGAGGCTAACGCTGGCAAGGTCGCCATTCTATTTGGGCGCGAAACCATGGGGCTGAACAATAAAGAGATGCTGCTGTGCAATCGTCATCTCTATATTGAGGCTAATCCGGA
>JBFEXW010000302.1:0-2808 GCA_041562495.1 Marinobacterium sp.
CACCGGACCTGAACCGATGCGATGACCGATTGAACGACCCTCGACCAGTACGCGACCAGTCTCTTTCATCAGGTAGCGTTCGATAACTGTCTGCTGGCTCTGGCTGCGAACGGTTTCAGGACGCGCCTGAACCACGTACAGCTGTCCATCATCGCCATCGCGCGCCCACTCGATATCCATAGGGCGACCATAGTGTTTCTCGATGATCACGGCGATACGGGCAAGCTCTTCAACCTCAGCATCGGTAATACAGAAGCGGTTACGATCTGCATAAGAGACATCAACCGTTTCAACCGCTTTACCAGCACTGAACTGATCGGTATAGATCATCTTGATAGCTTTAGAACCCAGTGTACGGCGCAGAATCGCCGGAGCGTTCTGTCTCAGCGTTGGTTTGTACACATAGAACTCATCAGGGTTAACCGCACCCTGAACAACCGTTTCACCCAGACCATAGGCTGCTGTGATGAACACAACCTGCTGAAAGCCGGATTCAGTATCAAGAGAGAACATGACACCTGAAGCACCGGTTTCACTACGCACCATCCGCTGAATACCCGCTGACAGGGCCACTTCAGCATGGGCAAATCCCTTATGAACACGATAGGAGATCGCACGATCGTTGTAGAGAGAGGCAAACACCTCTTTAATCGCATGCTTGATATTATCCAGACCACGAATATTCAGGAAGGTCTCCTGCTGGCCGGCAAACGACGCATCGGGAAGATCCTCTGCCGTCGCAGATGAGCGTACCGCAACACTGATCTCATCCTGACCGCCAAGCATCTCGACATAGGCCTGTTCAATCGCAGTATCCAGCTCAGACTGGAACTCGGCATCCATGATCCACTGACGGATCTCCTGACCAGTTTCAGCCAGTGCCCGGGTATCATCAGCATTCAGTGATTCGAGGCGCTGATTGATACGATCGGCCAGTCCGCCATGGTTGAGAAACTCCCGATAGGCTTCAGCCGTGGTTGCAAAACCGCCCGGCACCCGCACACCGGCATCTTTCAACTCGGTAATCATTTCACCCAGAGAGGCGTTTTTACCGCCAACCTTCTCAACATCACCCATGCCTGCCTGATCAAGGCGAAGTACGTATTCTGTCACCCTCACATCTCCCAATGCTCTGTTTTTCGTTAGACCCCGGAGGTCTGAATAAGCCGGATACTACGGGAGCCTGAAGAAAAGAAAACCCTTTTTGAAAATGTAATTTCGCTACAAACCGCTCTATCATAGGCACAAAATCAGATCACCCGAGGAGTACTCATGGGACGTACCGCATTTTTTATATCTGACGGAACAGGAATTACTGCGGAAACGCTGGGCAACAGTCTGTTGACCCAGTTTGAAGGGATAGAGTTTGAAGAGATCACACTGCCCTATATTGATACCTATGAGAAAGCCATCGCTACTGTCGAACGGATCAATCGCACTTCGGAACAGGACGGCGCACCGGCTATCGTATTTGATACAATCGTCAATCAGGAGATACGCACCCTGATCGCCTCATCCAACGCATTTAAGATCGATGTATTCTCCACCTTCCTCAAGCCGCTTGAGAAAGAACTGAACACACTATCCTCCTACACTGTCGGAAAATCCCATGCGATCAATAAAGCTGATCGTTATAAAGCCAGAATCGATGCGGTTAACTTCGCGCTGGACAATGATGATGGCGCCCGCACACAGCAGTACCACCATGCGGATATTATTCTGGTCGGCGTGTCCCGCTGCGGCAAAACACCCACCTGCCTCTACATGGCACTTCAGTTTGGTGTTCGTGCGGCAAATTACCCGCTGACAGAAGAGGATATGGAATCTAACGACCTGCCAGATATTCTGAAAGCCCATCAGCAGAAGCTCTACGGGCTGACGATCGATCCATTCCAGCTTGCAGCGATTCGTAACGAGCGCCGGCCAAACAGCCGATACTCATCGCTTGATCAGTGTGACTTTGAAACACGTACCGTTGAGCGATTCCTGAAACAGAACGCCATCCCGTCTATCAATACAACCAACGCATCTGTCGAAGAGATAGCAACACGAATTATGGCCGATGCGCAGGTCGCGCGACGCATAGGTTAAACAGGAGACTGAACATGTTAATCCACCCTGACAAATCCTGCCTGCTGATTGTCGATATTCAGGAGAAACTCCTTCCGGCCGTTCAGGCACCTGACGCAACCGAGAAAGCGATTATTGATCTGGCCGAAGTAGCCTCTCGCCTGTCCGTCCCTGTTCTCTGCTCCGAGCAGTACCCCAAGGGATTAGGTAAAACCACCGAAGCGGTGCGTGCTGCGCTACCCGATTCAACGCTTTTTATGGAGAAGCTCTCATTCTCATGTGCAGCTGATGCGCAGTGCAATCAGATAATCAACAGCATCAAGCCAAATCAGGTGATCATCTGTGGTATGGAAACCCATGTATGTGTTCTGCAGACGGCTATTCAACTGAAGCAGCAGGCGCGCGAGGTCTATGTCGTCGCAGACGCAGTGAGTTCCAGACAGGATGAGAACAAGCAGCTTGCACTGGCAAGACTGAGACAGATCGGCGTCTATATTGTATCTCGTGAGATGGTGATCTTCGAATGGTTACAGCGGGCTGACAACGAGGCTTTCAGAGAGATCAGCAAAACCTATCTCAGATAGGCCGGAAATACCGCGCTAAAAGCACGGCGATATAGCTCCGTTATATCGTCAGTCTCTTCACATTTCCGGCGTGTACTCATACTGGTAGTACTCGCGGTTCAGGTAGGCTGTAACGTCTTCAACCTCATCTGGAAACCAGCCGACATCCAGTGTC
>JBFEXW010000303.1:0-2807 GCA_041562495.1 Marinobacterium sp.
GAGTGACCAAGAAGCGATAGAACCAGATAATTCAGACCGATAGCCACAAACTACCTACCGGTCTGAATCTGCCATATCAGTGAACTTTCACCTTGGAAGCGATCTCTGCAGCCCGCACGCGGAGCTGATCCATCGTTTCTTCACCACTGCGATCATAGGCAAGTGCTACGCCCATACGGCGGTAGGGACGCGTGGTTGGCTTACCAAAGATTTTAATATCAGACTGAGGATAGGCGCAGGCTTGCTCAAGACCCGAATAGGAGGGTTCGCCCTCTTTTTCCGCCAGAATAACAGCACTAACACCGGGGTAGCGCTGCTCAATCTCAGGAATGGGCAATCCGAGGAAAGCGCGAGCATGCAGCTCAAACTCATTAAAGTTCTGCGTGCCCGCCAGCGTAACCATACCCGTATCATGAGGTCTTGGACTAAGCTCAGAGAAATAGACCGCATCCTCAGCAAGGAAAAACTCGATCCCCCAGATGCCTGCGCCACCCAGTCCTGCGGTAACTTTCTCCGCCATCTGCTTACACTCTTCCAACTGCTGCTCAGATACCTGACAGGGCTGCCAGCTCTCCTGATAATCACCGCGTTCCTGACGATGACCGATCGGAGCACAGAACAGTGTTTCACCAGACTTCTGAGTTACCGTTAACAACGTAATTTCGGTATCAAAATTGATAAATCCCTCAACGATCATCTCCTGGATATCGCCGCGGGATCCCTCCAGCGCATAGTTGAATGCATGTTGCATATCAGCATCTGTTTTTACGACAGACTGCCCCTTACCCGAACTGGACATCAGCGGTTTAACCACACAGGGCAAACCTACCTTTTCAACGACCGCAGTAAACTCTTCGTAGGTCGTTGCATACCCATAGGGCGCCGTTTTCAGCCCCAGATCCTGAGCAGCAAGATCACGAATCAGCTTACGATTCATTGTGTAGTTTGCAGCTTTCGCGCTCGGCGTTACCTGGATACCCTGAGCTTCATAGTCGTAGAAACGATCAGTTCGAATACTCTCAACTTCCGGCACGATAATATCAGGCGAGTGTTTTGCTACCGCAGCATCCAGCGCATCCCCATCAAGCATGGAGAACACTTCGAAACCATCTGCAACCTGCATCGCAGGAGCGCCTTCATAGGAGTCACAGGCGATAACAGTATGACCCAGTCGCTGCAGCGCGATAACAACCTCTTTTCCCAGCTCACCAGAGCCGAGCAACATTACCTTCTTCATCAGTCATACCTAACTAAGTTTTCGTTGACTGATACTCTAAAGTGTACGGCAGTAAAAAGCATTCCCAATTCCGTCTAATGGGATCAAATTCACAACATGAACCAATTTTCGAACCTGACCTGAGTATCAGATTACTCAGCTCTTAACAGTATCTGATCCAGCAGTTTAACCGGCAGGATTCTTTTCAATACAGCCACCGCCTTAGTTTGTCTGGTGATATGGTAGTGGGCTTTAGGGAGGGGTGATGTTAGTGCATGGTGTAGCGCTTTAAATACCTTCTCCTGCTCGACAGAAGCGTTCACTAGGTCAACAGGTTCGTTTAGACGCTTAACAACAGGCGAATAATCCAGATACTGAGGAGCGTTTTTGTAATCGATCCAGCGAACAAAGTTGCGCAGTGCATTTTCCCGAAAACGGCTGATGATTGGTCCGGTATTGAGCAGACTGACAGCGATATTTGTTCCCTGAAGTTCGAGCCGCAGTGTATCGCTTAACCCTTCAAGCGCGTATTTGGACGCATTATAAGCACCACGATAAGGCATGGGGATCAGCCCCAGTACACTTGAGTGATTAATAATCCGGCCCTCTCCCTGGTGGCGCATCAATGGCAAAAGTCCGGTTGTCAGTTGATGCAGGCCAAACAGGTTCGCCGAGAACTGCCACTCAAGCGCTTCTCGCGAAAGGCTTTCAACTAATCCAGGAAGCGCACAACCGGCATTGTTAAACAAGCCATAGAGCTGTCCATCAGTCAGTTCAGTAACGCGCCGCACTCCGCTGGCGATAGAACTCCGATCATGCATATCCATCAGTAATGCATCATCACCAAACCCCATCTGCTGTAGACGAGTCAGTTCAGCATCATCTCTGACACTGGCAAGAACTCGAAAGCCCTCTTCACGCAGCCGATGGGCGCAGTGGTAACCAATTCCACCCTCACTGCAGCCGGTAACCAATACACTAGGTTTCATCAGACAATTTTTCCGCAAGGACTGGGAGATTAATTGAGGCGCGCCTTGAGCAGCGGTTTTAACAGATAACTCAGCACTGTACGTTTACCACCAAGAATATCGACTTCCGCGATCATCCCCGGCTTAATCGGTAACACCTTGTCGCCATGAGTCAGGTAATTTTTATCGGTGCGCACCAAAATCTGGTAGTAGTACTCCTTACCACGCGCTGTTTCCTCTTCAATCGTATCAGCACTGATCTGATCGACCGTGCCTTTTAGGTCGCCGTAGATGGTGTAGTCGTACGCGGTGATCTTCACCTTAGCAGGCATTCCAGGCGCCAGAAATGCAACATCTTCAGGCTTAATGCGCGCTTCAATTAACAGTTGGTCTTCAATTGGGAGAACTTCCATAATCGGCTCGCCGGGCTGAACCACCCCACCACGCGTAGTCAGCAGTATGTTATTGACCATCCCCTTAACCGGCGATACCAGCTCGGTTCTGTAAAGCTGATCCTGCCTCTGCATCAGCGACTGTTCCAGCGCACCCAGTTCAGCCTTATTGGCTGTGAGTTCGGTATAGGCGTCCTGAAGATAAGCGCTGTTAACTTGGACAACCCGCCC
>JBFEXW010000304.1:0-2786 GCA_041562495.1 Marinobacterium sp.
CGGCACGATCCTGGCGTTCTGCAACGGCCGGGTCGGCAGCGCACGGGACAACTGTCCCTATCAGACAATCGTGCTGCGTCGATCGAAAGACAACGGCACGACCTGGGAGCCGCTTCAGATCTGCAGGGTATTAGTGGCGGCATCGAGAATACCAACTATTTTCTGACCACTGAGAAAAACGGCCAGCAGCGCCAGTACGTTTTAACCCTCTTTGAAGAGCTGAACAGCGAAGAAGCTCCCTTCTTTATCGAACTGGGAAACTGGCTTGCTGAGCGTGATATTCCGGTTTCTTATGCGATTCCGGATCGTAACGGCATCGGCCTGAAAAAGTTGCTGCACAAGCCTGCTATCATCCAGCCGCGTTACCTTGGAGCGCCGGTTCCCAGAGGTGAAATAACCGCCGATCACTGTCGTCAGATTGGCACTGCACTGGCACATTTCCATCTGGCTGCGAAATCCTTTTATCTCAAACGCCAGGCGCACCGCGGTGTATTCTGGTGGCGACGCGAAAGCAGTCGCATCGCGCCGAAACTGTCAGTTGCAGACAGGGCGTTGCTGAAAGAAGCGGTTGCGGAGTTTGATCAACTCAGAGATTCCAATCCGGACCTGCCGATGGGTATCATTCATGGTGACCTGTTCTACGACAACGCCCTGTTCGATCAGCATCAGCTAACCGCAATTCTGGATATCTATAATGCAGCAACAGCTTACTGGCTTTACGATCTGGCGATCGTTGCCAATGACTGGTGTGTCGACGCAGACCTTGCGATAGATCCGAAACTGGAGGCTGCGCTACTCAGTGCGTACGCTGAGGTCAGACCCTTTAATGATGCGGAGCATCAGCACTGGGCACTGCTGACTCGCACCGCAGCAATGCGCTTCTGGCTGTCCCGCCTGGAGCCCTGGATAGAAGCGCAGACAGGCGAAACCACCAAGACACTGAAGGATCCGGACGAGTATAAAAACATCCTGCTCTACCGAACTGCCAACCCGTCTAAGTTGCCATAAGGATAAATCCAGCAGACCTCCTGACGCTGCAGAATCCATTCGTTATACTGTACGCCCATTCAGGTAATCAGTAGAGCCAGAGCCCATGGATGTTACCCACATCATCGATTCTTTAAATGATGCACAGCGCGAAGCGGTCACAGCAGATATCAGCAACCTGCTGGTATTGGCAGGCGCAGGTTCGGGCAAAACACGGGTGCTGGTCCACCGTATCGCTTGGCTGATTGAAGCGGAACAGATATCCCCCTACTCCATTCTGGCGGTAACCTTTACTAATAAAGCGGCTCGCGAGATGCGCGGACGTATCGAAAGCCTGCTGAACATCAATGTTCACGGTATGTGGGTGGGTACCTTTCACGGCCTGGCTCACCGCCTGCTGCGCGCTCACTGGCAGGATGCCGGACTGCGCGAGAACTTCCAGATCATGGACAGTGACGACCAGTTACGACTCGTTAAACGGATCAGCAAAGAGATGGCGCTGGATGAGACCCGCTGGCCACCGAAGCAGATGCAGTGGTTTATCAATGCGCAGAAAGACGAAGGGCTGAGGGCAAGACATCTGGAGCGCACCGGTGATCTGGTTCAGGACACCCTGATCCGGGTCTATGAAGCCTATGAACAGGCCTGTGAACGTGGCGGCATGATCGATTTCGGCGAGCTGCTGCTACGCTGTCTTGAGCTGCTGCGAGACCGTGCACCTAACCTGCTACGTCATTACCGCGAGCGCTTCCGTTATGTACTGGTTGACGAGTTTCAGGATACCAACGCGATTCAGTACGCCTGGCTGAGACTGCTTTGCGAAGGCGAAAACAAACTGATGGCGGTCGGTGATGATGACCAGTCGATCTACGGCTGGCGTGGTGCCCGTATCGAAAACATTCAGAATCTGCCAAGTCATTTTCCCGGCATCCAGACGATCCGTCTTGAGCAGAACTACCGCTCTACAGGCACTATCCTGTCGGCTGCCAATGCCGTGATCCGTAACAACTTTGACCGTCTCGGCAAAGAGCTCTGGACCCAAGGAAATGAGGGTGAGCCGATCAGTCTCTATGCGGCGTTTAATGAGCAGGATGAAGCACGCTTTATCGTCGACCGTATCAGCCAATGGATCGACGAAGGTAACCAGCGTGATGAGAGCGCGATCCTCTACCGTTCCAATGCCCAGTCACGCGTGCTTGAGGAGATGCTGATCCGTGCCGGTATTCCGTACAGAATATATGGCGGTCAGCGCTTCTATGATCGCCTTGAGATCAAAAATGCTCTGGCCTATCTGCGCCTGGTGGCTAACCGCGAAGATGACACCGCGATGGAGCGCGTCATTAATGTACCGACACGCGGCATAGGTACACGCACACTGGAGATTATTCGTGAATACGCCCGTGCCGAGGGTATCTCTATGTGGCGGGCCGCGAATGAAATTATTGAGCACGGCAAACTGCCGGCCCGGGCAGGCAATGCTCTGCAGTCATTCCTTGATCTGGTGAATCAGCTTGCCACCGACACCGAGCACACCGCACTGGATGAGCAGACCGAACATCTGATCCGCTTCTCCGGCCTTATCGCCCATCATGAGAAAGAGAAGGGAGAAAAAGCCCAGTCTCGTATCGAGAACCTTGAGGAGCTGGTCACTGCTGCACGTCAGTTTGAGCAGCAGTGGACCGCTCAGGAGAACGATCAGGAGAGCAGCGTACTGGCCGCGTTTCTTGATCAGGCAGCGCTGGACGCTGGTGATCAGCAGGCAGATCAGCATACCGACAGCGTACAGTTGATGACGTTGC
>JBFEXW010000305.1:0-2754 GCA_041562495.1 Marinobacterium sp.
AACACAAGAGGAGCAGTGGGTAATCATAAACAAGGGAACCGAACGCCCCTTTACCGGTAGATACAATGAATTTTTTGACACCGGTGTGTATACCTGTAAACAGTGCGGTACGCCCTTATACCGTTCAGAGGATAAATTTCCGTCCCACTGCGGCTGGCCTAGCTTCGATGACGAGATAGAGGGTGCGATCCGTCGAGAAACCGACGCTGATGGTCGACGCACAGAGATACTTTGCGCGAACTGTGGTGGCCATCTGGGGCATGTATTTGAAGGCGAGATGCTGACTGCGAAAAACACACGGCACTGCGTTAACTCAATTTCGATGGCGTTTATCAGCGCTGAGGACCAGGCCAGAAACGCCGGACAGGCTCTAAAGAAAGCATATTTTGCAGGCGGTTGCTTCTGGGGCGTTGAACATCTGCTACAGCAACAGACCGGTGTTATCTCCGTTGTGTCGGGTTATATGGGCGGCCATCTGGATAACCCCAGCTATGAACAGGTGTGCAGTAAAACTACCGGTCACCTCGAAACCGTAGAGGTCCTTTATGATCCTCAGCAGGTTAGCTTTAAGACACTCGCCAAACTGTTTTTTGAGATCCACGATCCAACACAGGAGAATGGACAGGGCCCCGATCTGGGACCTCAGTACGCATCGGCGATCTTTATCAACGATAAGCAGGAGCGGGCTATCAGTGAAAAGCTGATAGCAGAGCTGGAAAACCACGGTCTCAGAGTCGTTACTCAGGTGAGAGATCTGGCACCTTTCTGGCGCGCCGAAGAGTTTCATCAGGACTATTATGTGCGAACAGGAAAAACACCCTACTGCCATCGTTATGAGAAGCGGTTTTAGGGAAATGGTAAACAGATCGATTGTTTTTCTATTCATCGCGATCGCTTTGTCTGGCTGTACCGCATCGAATATGCGGTCCTATATCGGGCAGGATGTTCGGACGCTGGTCGTTAACTATGGTGCACCTGACAATGAAGTTGATCTGGCGGACGGTCGCCGCGCGTTTCAGTGGGAACGCGAACGTATAGTGACCGATGATTCTTTTTCCGCATTAGCACGGCTACATCGATATTCAGATTCAGTGGATTTTGGCGACTGGTTAGCGCCTCGCGAAATTCAGACACAAAAGTGTATCTATACCCTCATCTGCCAGTGGGATGAACAGATGGCTAGTTGGATTATTGAAGAGGCTCAGAAGCCATTCCCCAACTGTTGGTAACAGGTGAATTGTTGGAGGGCTGACACTCAGTTCAGCAGCTTGGCAGTTCCGGCACAGGATGTACTAATGATGAAAATCTGCTTGCATACTTAATTAGTATTTACTAATATATCGATAAATTTATAGATTTTCAGAGGACTTTCCCATGTCTGTAGAACGTTTGGTATTCGCATTTGCCGGTTTTATGATCATGCTTTCACTCGCGTTTGGCATCTCAGCCAGCCCGGTCTTCCAGAGTGAATACTGGTTGTGGTTTACCGCATTTGTTGGTGCAAACATGTTCCAAACTGCCTTCACCGGATTCTGTCCGCTGGCATCTATCCTGAAGAAGTTTGGTGCTAACGTTGGTACCGCTTTCTAAACACCAGAACATTTAAACGGATAATCTGGAGTCACTCAGCCAGATTATCCGATATTTCCTCAAAAGACTTTCAACCAGAGGGCTTTGATAACCTGCCCCCTCTTGGCCTCATCATCTTTACTCAGGTAAGCTTCTTTGAAAAATGAAGAGACCTGTCTATTGAACTCTGCTTTCCCGCTCGATAAGTCCCCTTCCAAGCTAGGCTACAAACCCCGTGGACGTCAGGGAATACTGCTGATACTCCTTGGAGCATTAACCTTCGCACTGGTGTGTTACGGCGCCTCCTATCGTTTTTACCTCAGCATCGAGACCGAAAAAGCGGAGTCAGCCTCTGAATTCAGTGCCAGTACGCTGCGCCATATTATGTGGCAGCATCAGCCGCTGCTGTATGCGATCTCTATCGATCAGCGCTCAAGGAATGCAACACTGGGCACCGAGGTTGATAATGTAAATCCCTGGCTGGCAAAACTTGCCAGCGAAGCACAACTCGAAGCGATCTACCTTCTGGACCACACAGGGCTGACAATAGCTGCCTCCAACTACCGGGATGAAACGAGCTTTGTCGGTGAAAACTACAGTTTCCGCCCCTACTTTACCGAGGCTATGAAGGGCGAACTGGGAACCTTTTTCGCAATCGGCGTGACAACCGGAACACCAGGCTATTTTCTGTCGCTACCGATTCACGACAGTGAAGGAAGAGTAACCGGCACAACGGTTGCAAAGCTGAGTGTCAGTCTGTTTGATCCACTGTGGAAAGGTGAACTATCGAGCGGGTTTATCGCCAATGAAGATGGCGTCATCATTCTTTCCAGCGACCCTCACTGGCTCTATCGCTCGATTACTCAACTGACAGAACAACAGTTGCAACTGATCAAAGAGAAGCGTCAGTTTGCAGATAAGGTGATCACTCCGCTCGACTGGATATCCAATGGCGAGTTCGCGCAGCTGTCACACAAAGAATTGATTCACAGTATCACCACACTCAGCGAAACAGACTGGCAGCTTCACCAGTTCCGACCCACATCGATTGCCAAACAGCAGGCCGCGCTGGTCGCTGTGATAGTCACGGCTGTACTTCTCAGCCTGCTCGTCTGGGGGCTGGCGATCAGAGCCCGGCGAATTCGCATACAACTGCAGGAGAGTGAGCAGAACCGACGGGAACTG
>JBFEXW010000306.1:0-2751 GCA_041562495.1 Marinobacterium sp.
ATGCCAGAAGTAACCATAGGCCTGGTTCCGCTGGTCGTTTTGGCTCGGACAGGTTACAGATTTCAACCGCAAAGTCTGGGCGTCCGATACGGTAACGAATGCCGTTGATCGATGCTTCTATCCCTCTGCCGACGAAGTTTTGTGTTTCATCAGGGGTATACTTGAGGTAGGGGCTGAACGCTGCAGCGATGGGGTGCTCGGAGCGACTCTCTAGCGCAGCCGCCAGCGACTGAAGCTCGGTGGGCTGGTGATCATCACAGAGCGTTCGAGTTTCGCTCAGGCTGAGCTTTCCGGTGGTCAGCGTACCGGTTTTGTCAAACGCGACCAGTGAAACCTGTGCCAGACTTTCAAGTACATGGCCGCGGGTAATCAGCAGACCTTTCTGGCGCAGTGTGCCAATTGCAGCGGTCAGTGCAGTGGGCGTGGCCAGTGAAAGTGCGCAGGGACAGGTGACCACCAGAACTGACAGCGTAATCCAGAGCGCATCGGCAGGGTCGGCTATTAACCAGTAACTGGCAACGGCGACTGCGGTGAACAATACTGCGGCGACAAAATAACTGGCGACCCTGTCAGCAACTCTGGCAACCTTTGGCTTATCGGATTGGGCCCGATCAAGCAGATCGATGATCGCTGACATCCGGGTTGTATCGCCTGTTGCCGTGACCTCTATCTCAATCGCCTGTTCGAGATTGAGTGTTCCGCCTACCAGTGAGTCACCCTTGAAGTGAGTCACCGGCAGAGGTTCTCCTGTGAGTGCTGATTCATCGACGCTGGTGTGTTCCGAGAAGAGTATACCGTCCGCTGGAATGGTATGGCCGGGCTTAACCAGAACGCGATCTCCGGTATGCAGTTCAGATGCAGGAATAAGCTCCTCGCCAGTCGCCGTTAACCTGAGTGCGGAGGTGGGAAGCAGGTTTGCCAGTGCATTGCCGGCCATGCCGGTACGGTGTCGAGCCTGCATCTCAAAGAAACGACCGATTAGCAGGAAGAAGGTAAACATGCTGACGGAGTCGTAATAGACCTCGCCGGTCTGGTTGAGGGTTGCCCAGATACTGGCTATATAGGCCCCGCCAATTGCGATCGATACCGGAACGTCCATGCTAAGGTGCAGTGTTCTGATATCTCTTATGGCCGCTTCAAAAAATGGCCGTGCTGCGTAGAGCACTACGGGGGTGGCTACAATTAGACTAGTCCAGCGAATGAATGCCTGAACATTAGCCTCCATTGTGTAGCTGTCGCCGAGATAGAGCGCAGCTGCCATCATCATCACCTGCATCATCCCTACGCCCGCGACACCCAGACGCCTTACCGCACGTTTCTTCTCCTGTGCGTAGAGCGCTTCCTCTTTATTGGGGTGGTAGGGGTGAGGCGTGTAGCCGATCGACAAAATTCTGCCCATCAGAGTGCTGAGCCCGACCTGATCTGGCTGCCATTGCAGTCGAGCACGATGGTTGGTTAGATTAACCTGAAACTGGATAACACCAGTCTGTGACCCTATATGTTTCTCAAGAAGCCAGACGCAGGCAGCACAACTGATCCCTTCAATCACCAGACTCGCTTCGCGTGTGCCTTCAGAGAGCTGTCGGACGAACTCTCGCTGCACAGCTTCGGAGTCGTAAAGCAGGAGTTCGGTGGATTCGCCGGTCGCGGGCGCAAGTTCATTGTCGCCGCGATGATCGTAAAAACTATCAAGGCCGCTATCGAGAATGGTTTGTGTTACTGCGCGACAGGCGGGGCAGCAGAAAGACTCCTGCTTCCCCTTGATCTCAAGTTGTACATTAACCCCTTCAGGTATTGGGGTGGCACAGTGGTAACAGACCGGTTTTTCAGTTGCCATCAGTGATTACTGATCTGCTCCTAAAGAGAAGCTGTTTTGTTCGAAAGGAGGGTTGATCTCCCGTCTGATATGCCAGCTATGTGATGAATCCGATAACATCAGGTAGCGCTTGCCTTCGAGATGGCTCTGCAGGGCTCCGAGATATACGCCCGAATTCTGGCTAACCGCTCGAAGAGTTATGCTCTGATCATATTTCTGGTGAGTAGGGTGTATAAGGTCCAATATTAGCTCAGAGGGCAGAGGCGTATAGGCAGACAGATTTAATCTGATATCACCGGTCAGAGTATCAATAAGAATATCGCCGTTAATACCCAGCTTAGCGGCAGCTTCTACACGGCTGGTATCAACATTCATACCACGAGCGATCTTATAGTAATCATCCCGGACAACGCCATCACTGGTTGTAATTGCGATGTACATAAAGATGCTGGCATAGATTACGACAGCAATCAGCGGAGTCAATACAAACCACAGCCAAGTCTGCTTATACCAAGGGCCGATATCCTGCGTTTGTTTCTCCATATCTGTCTTGATGCTCCAGCTAACAAACAATCCATAGTAAAGCGCGGATGAAAGTCTCCCTTACATCCGCGCGGCGAATTCTATCACAGCTGAGTCTGTGTCAGCAGAATAATATCAAGGTCTTGGGCCTATAAAACGGCTTTCCGACATCGCCTCTATTGATGGATCCTCGATCGCTTTTACAACGAACTCAATATCATAATTGGGCCGTTCAAGTTCGCGTGGATCTATCTCAATGCTGATCGTATGGTTCAGAAGTTCGCCATTCTGAATCATCACCTCGGTATCACCAACAAGTTTGCCATGTTCAAAGTCTTCAAGGCTGATCTGGTAGTGATAACCTTTCTGTGACTTGTTCGCGAGCTTCAGAGTATAGGTGTTGCGAATCAAGC
>JBFEXW010000307.1:0-2744 GCA_041562495.1 Marinobacterium sp.
TATCGCCTGATAGCTGGTCAGAATATGCGGTACTTGGCCGTATTGATGAACCGCTTCGTGCTGCTGAGTTAATTGATCGGCTGCATCAGGCACAACGCTATAAAGCGATTGGTGAACTGGTACGGCCAACTATAGATTTTGAAGGCTTTGTCGGGCGTAGTCAGTCGATTGAGCAGATCAGACGTCTGGTGGAGCAGGTTGCCGGGCGGGATATCTCGGTTCTGATTACCGGCGAGTCGGGTACCGGAAAAGAGGTGGTCGCACGCTGTCTGCATCAGCACTCCCCACGTGCTTCAGGCCCCTTTGTGCCGGTGAACTGTGGCGCGATCCCGGCTGAATTGCTGGAAAGTGAACTCTTTGGCCACGAAAAAGGGGCGTTTACCGGGGCTGTTTCCAGTCGTGCTGGGCGCTTTGAGATGGCGAATGGCGGTACGCTGTTTCTGGACGAAATTGGCGATATGCCGTTGCCAATGCAGGTTAAGCTGCTCCGTGTGCTGCAGGAGCGTCAGTTTGAGCGTGTGGGTGGCAATAAAACAATCGAAGTTGATGTACGTATCGTTGCCGCGACCCATAAAGATCTTGAACAGTTGATCGCAGAAGGTCTGTTCCGTGAGGATCTCTATTACCGTTTGAATGGTTTCCCGATTGAGATGCCTGCGCTCAGGGATCGATTGGAGGATCTGCCGCTGTTGATTCATGCACTGATTGAACAGAACAAACAACAGAGACTGGATCCGGTGCAGTTTCACCCCTCTGCGCTGGAGTCGCTCAAAGCCCACTCTTGGGATGGCAATGTTCGTGAGCTTGCGAATCTGATCGAACGTCTGTCCATTATCTATCCTAATCAGGTGGTCGGAGTCTCTGAATTGCCGCCAAAATTTCGTCATATCGATGAACCCAGCCCGGAACGTTACGAAAAATTTGGGGCAGACCCTAATTTGGACCCCAATTTGCCGGAAGAGGGGATCGATCTTAAAGCGCACCTTGAAGGGATTGAGCGCAAGCTAATTGAGCAGGCGCTGGATGTGACTCGCGGTGTGGTTGCTCGCGCAGCAGAGCGGTTACAGATAAGACGCACAACGTTGGTTGAGAAGATGCGTAAATATGGGATCAGCCGCTGATGAGTGTAGATCTGCAACAGAGAATCAATCAGCTTGAAACGGAGCTGGGTTCACTGAAGTCTGAACAGCAGGCACTAACACGTTTGCGTCGCCTGATCGATCAGATGCCAAGCGGTGTTCTGGTAATTGATAAGCGAGGCATTGTGACCGAGTCCAATCCGGCAGCGCTTGCATTGCTGGAAACTGAACTGACTGGTCAGCGCTGGATGGACGTGATCGCAAACAGCTTTGCACCAAGGCCTGATGATGGCCATGAGGTTTCGCTGAAAAATGGCAAACGCGTCAGTCTGCAGACGCGAGCCTTGGATGGTGAGCCGGGGCAACTGGTCTTCATTACCGACCAGACGCAGACGCGGGATCTGCAATCGCGCGTATCACATTATCAACGTCTGTCAGAACTGGGGCGAATGATGGCTTCTCTTGCTCATCAGGTGCGCACGCCGCTCTCCGCTGCTCTGCTCTATGCCAGCCATCTGATGGAACCGAAGATTACCGATGAGCAGCGTATCCGTTTTGCCGGCAAGGTTAAGTCGCGTCTGACTCACCTGGAGCAACAGGTGCGCGATATGCTGATCTTTGCCCGCGGTGAGATTCGGCTGGAAAACCGTGTAACGACGGATCAGCTAATGGCGCGTATCGAAGAGATGCTGGATGTGCCGCTGGCTAATGCCGATGCAGACTGTGAATGTATCAACTCGGCACCGGATTGCATTTTTCAGTGCAATCTCGAATCTCTGCTCGGTGCGATTCTCAATCTGATCAATAACGCGCTTCAGGCGGTAGGCGAGGGAGCTGAGCTGGTGCTCAAAATATCCCGTGAAAATGATCGCCTGCGTATCGATGTGATCGATCAGGGGCCGGGTATGGATGCTGAAGCGTTACGACGGGCACATGAGCCCTTCTACACTACTAAAACCCATGGTACAGGGCTCGGGCTGGCTGTTGCGCAGGTAGTTGCGCGTGGCCACCACGGCGAGTTTCGCTTGCAGTCAGTTCTGGGTCAGGGAACCTGTGCTAGCTTACTACTCCCCTGCGAACAGGAAAAATTGGGGTCTGACCCCGATAAAAAGGAGCCTAACGAATGACACTGAAAGTCCTGATCGTTGAAGACGATGCCAGCCTGCGGGAAGCACTGATTGATACTCTGGAGCTGGCGAGTATTGACTCGATAGAGGCTGGTAGTGGGGAAGAGGCTCTGGAGGTTCTGAGTAATCACCATGCCGATATGGTCGTGAGTGACGTCAATATGCCGGGGATCGATGGACATGAACTGCTGGCACAGTTGCGGAGTAAATATCCGGCGCTACCGGTAGCACTGATCACCGCTTATGGTGAAGTGGGTAAGGCGGTGGAGGCGATTCGCGCCGGTGCGGTCGATTATCTGCTGAAGCCATTTGAGCCTCAGCAACTGATCAGTCTGATCCGTCAGTATGCAGGAGGCACGCCGCTGGCCGAATCTGAGCAGGAGCAGCCTGTTGCAGAGAGCGCGAATAGCCGGCAGTTGCTGCAACTCGCGCAGCGAGTAGCGCAGACCGATTCAACTGTGCTGATTACCGGGGAGTCTGGCACGGGTAAAGAGGTGCTGGCGCGTTATATCCATAATCACTCGCCACGTGCTAAACA
>JBFEXW010000308.1:0-2710 GCA_041562495.1 Marinobacterium sp.
TGCCATTGATCATCCACGTCGGGTCAACGACAGCGAGCTGTTCGGCTTGCCCTGGCTGCAGATCGACGATCAATTCCCCTTTCAAGGTGCGCAAAGCGGCAAAAGGCGCCAAGCTGGCGTTGATTGACCTCAACCAGGAGGATCTGGACACGACACTCTCAAAAGTAAAAGAGCTGGGTTCAGACGGTGCTACCTATATCTGCAATGTCGCTAAGGAATCTGATGTAGAAGCTGTTTTTGAGAAGATCGTAGCTGACCTCGGCGGACTGAATGGCCTGATCAACAATGCTGGTATTACTCGCGATGGTCTGTTCCTGAAAGTAAAAGATGGCGAAGTCGTTTCCAAGATGACCATGGACCAGTGGAACCTGGTTATGGATGTCAACCTAACCGGCACCTTCCTGTGCGGTCGCGAAGCGGCGGCTCAGATGATCAAAAACAAACAGCAAGGCTGCATCATCAATATCTCTTCGATCTCACGCCACGGCAACATGGGTCAGACCAACTACACCGCAACTAAAGCGGCGGTAGAAGCGATGGCAGTCACCTGGGCTAAAGAGTTGGCTCGCTATGGCATCCGTGCAGCCTCAATTGCGCCAGGCTATATCGGTACCGAGATGGTGATGAGCATGAAACCTGATGCACTCGACAAGATCGCATCAGGCATCCCTGCCAAGCGACTGGGCAAGCCTGAAGAGATTGCCAAGACTGCAGCATTCATTCTTGAAAACGATTACGCTTCGGGCCGTTGCTTTGAAGTTGATGGCGGTCTGCGTATCTAAGCCATCTCCCAACCACCCTGCCTTGATCTCGAAAAACCGGCTTACATATCTGTAGCCGGTTTTTTCTTTTCTACGTTATAACAGGCTGATAGATTAACGCCTGACTGCATTATTTTCACTTCAGCCAAATGTCCGCCTAGGAGGATCTATTGAAAACTGAGATCAGTGATCGTAAAAAAAGCTGGAGTGAAACTTTCCACACAATAGCCCGGAAAGAAACCCTGATCATGCTGTTCTTGGGCTTTGCCGCGGGGCTTCCGATTCTACTGATATTCTCATCCCTTTCACTCTGGTTAAGAGAGGCTGGGTTGAGTCGAAGTCTGGTTACCTATTTTAGCTGGGCAGCTCTGGGATACTCCTTCAAGTTCGCCTGGGCACCCTTGATCGACAGATTGCCCGTGCCGCTGCTGACTGTCCTCCTTGGACGCCGACGCAGTTGGCTGCTCATTGCCCAGATCTGCATTATTCTGGCAATCTCCGGCATGGCGATGACCGACCCATCCAAAGGTGAAAGCGCGCTTACATTGATGGCGCTTTTTGCGGTATTGCTTGGATTCAGCTCAGCCACTCAGGACATAGTGATTGATGCTTACCGCATAGAAGCGGCTGAAGAGCGTATGCAGGCGATGCTGGCATCAGCGTATATCGCAGGCTACCGCGTCGGCATGATCGTAGCCGGAGCGGGCGCTCTGTATCTGGCCGCCTACTGGGGCTCAACAGCCGAGGCTTACAGTTATGACGCCTGGCAAAAAACCTATCTCTCAATGGCGGCTGTAATGGCGATTGGCATTCTGACCACGCTATTAATGCCCGAACCCCAGAATCAAGCCAGTGCCACGATGCAGGGTACGCTGGATCGTATCCGTCTGTTACTGATGTTTGTTATCGCTATCGCAGGATTCATCTATGCGTTTAAGGCATTTTCAGTATATAGCGACCAGATCGGATCAGTGATTGGCGGTCCCGTTGGCAGCTTCATCGGACAGCTTGCCCGCTTCGCAGTGTCAATCATTGCCGCTACTATATTGGGCTATCTGTCGGTAAAGCTGGGTGTCGTATCGACCAGCGTTGCTGATACGACCTGGGTCGCACCGATCCGCTCCTTTTTTGATCAGCACGGCATTCAGACCGCCGCACTTATACTGGCACTGATTGGACTATACCGAATATCTGATATCGTGCTCGGCGTAGTCTCCAATGTCTTCTATCAGGATATGGGGTTCACTAAACCGGAGATCGCCACAGCAGTGAAAACCTTCGGAGTGATTATCTCTATTATGGGCAGCTTCACTGGTGGATTCCTGGCAAATCGCTATGGCATTGTGCGCTGCCTGATGTGGGGTGGAATTTTAGCTGCTGGCACCAATCTGGCGTTTATCTTACTGGCACTGCTGGGTCACAACCTGACCGGCCTGTATCTGGTTGTTGCAGCCGACAATCTGGCCGCAGGATTTGCCAGCGCGGCCTTTGTCGCCTTCCTTTCCAGTCTGACCCAAATCTCATTTACTGCCGTTCAATACGCCATCTTTAGTTCGTTGATGACCCTGCTACCCAAAACGCTGGGCGGGTATTCCGGCAGCATGGTTGACGCACTGGGCTACCCCAGCTTCTTTATGATCACTACACTACTGGGCGTTCCTGTACTCTGGCTGATCTATATCGTGAGCAAGCGGTTCGAGATTGAGGATCAGAGCAAAAGCTAAGTTCATGACTCCACAATCGCCGTTTTATCACTGAAGTTGTTGTATCATAGCCCGCTCTAAATCAGACAGCACAGGACACAAAGATGCCATCTTTTGACGTAGTATCAGAAGTCGATACCCATGAAGTGACCAACGCGGTCGATCAGGCTAACCGGGAGATCTCTACCCGTTTCGATTTCAATGGCGTAGACGCTACTTTCGAGCGTGACGGTGACAGTATCAACA
>JBFEXW010000309.1:0-2690 GCA_041562495.1 Marinobacterium sp.
GGGTTGTGCAGATTCACGATATCTCACTACATGGAGCACTGGTAGAAAGCTCCGAGTCTCTGGGACTGAATGTGGGTGATAAAGCGGAGCTTATCCTGTACCTGACCAACGAAGTCGTTATCAGAATGCCATCAGTTATGCGTTCCAGCCCCGACCCGCACCTTTATGGTTTTGAAGCCGAGTCGCTGGACATCGATAGCATGGCGCACCTGCGCAGACTGGTAGAACTCAACCTCGGCTCGCAGGATCTTCTGCATCGTAATCTGGAAGCGCTGGTTATTAACTAGGAAGACTTTGCCTTCCTAAATCGCATCCAACGCATCTGACAGCCGGTCAACTGGAATAATCTGAATTCCGTTTACCGGCTCCTTCGGCCTGTTTCCCTTAGGAACAATCGCTCGTTTAAATCCATGCTTCGCTGCTTCCCGGATACGCTCCTGTCCATTAGGTACTGGACGAATTTCACCCGAGAGTCCCACCTCACCAAATACCAGCATATCCGCCGGCAGCGCCTTATCACGGAAGCTTGAAACAACGGCCAGCAGGAGCGCCAGATCAGCACTGGTTTCAACCACACGGATACCACCAACGATATTGATAAACACATCCTGATCGCCAGTCATCAAACCACCATGCCGATTGAGAACCGCCAGCAACATCGCCAGACGGTTTTGATCAAGACCTACTGCGATGCGACGGGGATTGGAGTGATGCGATGTATCCACCAGCGCCTGCAGTTCAACCAGAATAGGACGCGTGCCTTCCCAAACCACCATTGCAACGCTGCCCGGGCGCGGCGCCTCGTCACGATTAAGAAATATGGAGCTGGGATTTTTAACCTCTTTAAGACCCGCTTCCAGCATCGCAAATACACCCAGTTCATTAACCGCACCAAAGCGATTTTTATGACTACGCAGCGTCCGAAACCGACTGTCTGCAGAACCCTCAAGCTGTAGCGAGCAGTCGATCATATGTTCAAGCACTTTAGGCCCCGCCAACGAACCATCCTTGGTCACATGACCGACCAGAAAGATAACCGTCCCGGTTTGCTTAGCATAACGTGTCAGATAAGCGGCACTCTCGCGCACCTGAGATACAGAGCCCGGGGCAGACTGAACATCCGACACATGCATCACCTGAATAGAATCGATAACCAGAACTTTGGGCTTTATCTGATCGGCAAAGTCACAGATCGTTTCGACCGAGGTCTCAGACAACATCTTAAGATCACCAACCATCAACCCAAGACGCTGAGCGCGCATCGCAACCTGCTGTAACGATTCCTCACCTGTTACATAGAGTGCCGGCATCTGACTCACTAACTGCGCCATTGTCTGCAGCAGTAGCGTACTCTTGCCAGCACCTGGATGCCCTCCGATAAGCACTGCCGATCCCGGGACCAGACCACCACCCAACACCCGATCCAGCTCCGAGATTCCAGTGGTGAGACGCGGCATTGCTTCAAGTTCAACTTCGCTAAGACTGATAACTCGGCGTACTGTTCCTGCACTACCGGCATAACCTGAGTGGCGCATCGCCGCCTGTGCGCCGCCGGCCGGCGCAGTGCCTAGCCGAACCTCCGTCAGAGTATTCCAGGCTTTACACGCAGAACACTGGCCCTGCCATTTGGTGTAGTCCGCACCACAGTCATTGCACACATATGCCTGCTTTGCCTTAGCCATAAATATCTGAACGTCCTGCGCTTCTGTTAACCCAATCTATCTTGGGAATATTGTGCAATAACAACAATCTAAGGGATAGGCTTGATTACTCGTCACCCCCCATGACCACAAAAAAGGCGCTTCATGATGAGCGCCTTTTCAAAAACTTCTCTTTAGTACTCTTTAGAGCACCTCTTTTTCAAACTTCTCCAGCATCAGACGCCACCAGTCAAAAGTGTCATCCAGATTCTGCTGCGAAACACCGCCGAACAGGTTCGCAGTCATCTCCAACACAACATCACCATCCTTATCGATATAGCATTTGGAGAACAGCTGTTCTTCATTCCAGTTATGCACATCGGATATAGAAACATCCTGTGACCAGTAGTTATAGAAACGGATAACGTTGCAGTTCACACCGCCATCATCGCAATTGTGAAAGAACACAGTGTAAGCCGTGCCATTCATACGGCCTTTGATCATCGGCTCGCCGACATTATCTACTTCGAGCGATGCACTACCATAGCCGCGGGCGACTTCGAGAATATCACGAGAAGAGCTACCGTCGATCAAGCCACCTGCGTTGGCAAAAGTCGCGGCCAGCGCAAGCACTACAAACTGTGCTATCCGAAAAAACTGCGGCATATCATCTCTCCTTTTTTAGTCTTATTTAACCCTAGTCTACTCATCTCACTAAGTCTTGCAAGCTTGAAAATAACCAGACACAGATCAATCTTCAATCCGCTCAGCAGCAGCTTTTTGAGTCCTCTGGCGAATGCCCTTTAGCGTAAATAAAGTCCACCGAACTCTGATACTGCAAACGAACCTCGTCATTAGCACTGACGCAGAAACGAAGATCTCTGAGCAGACCATCACCAAGACCATAGATCCAGCCATGGATATTCAGCTCCTGACCTCTCTGCCAGGCATCCTGAACAATCGTTGTATTACAGACGTTCAGCGCCTGTTCTACCGCATTCAATTCACAGAGGCGGTCGATCTGAAAAGGCAGGCGATCCCATTCACCCA
>JBFEXW010000310.1:0-2678 GCA_041562495.1 Marinobacterium sp.
CGGTAGATTCACTCAGTTGAAAACGCTGCTCAGCATCCCAGAAGGAGAAGGCTTCGCGGATCTGCAATGCGCTATTGGGCAACTCACCCAGTCCGCGCCACTCAAAGCTATCACGTATTTCAAAGCAGTCTGCAATCAGCGCCTGCGCTTTGAGATTCCCCGCCTCAGTTACCGCCCGGACGTACTGATTTTCCACATCCCGGCGTCCATCATTGATCTGAGTAACCAGCCAGTAGATCGACTGCAGCAGATCGAGCGGTTCAAAGCCGGCAATCACAATAGGTAGTTGATAGTGCTTTGCCAACGAACGATAGATATCCGTACCGGTAATCAGACTTACGTGTCCCGGGCCAACCAGACCATCAATAATCTTTTCACCACGCTGATAGGGCGCATCAACGATAGCGCGCATCGCGGGCGGGGTCAGAACGTGGTTACAGAATACAGTGAAATTTTTCAGCCCCATCGCCTGTGCCTGATGTAGCACCACAGCGGTGGGTGGCGTAGTGGTTTCAAACCCGATTGCAAAAAATACCACTTCGCGCTCGGGGTTGTCTCTGGCGATGTTCAATGCATCACCCGGTGAGTAGAGCACCCGAATATCCGCACCCTGCCCCTGCGCTTTCTGCAGGCTCATCCGATGTGCACCGGGTACCCGAAGCATATCGCCATAGCTGCACAGGATAACGCCCTTATCCCGCGCCAGCTCAATCGCTGCATCTATGCGCTTCATCGGCAATACACAGACGGGACATCCGGGGCCATGCATCATCTGTACATTTTCAGGAAGAATATCCGGTATTCCGTAACGAAAGATCGTGTGTGTGTGACCGCCACAAAACTCCATCAGGCGATATTGGGTATCCGGCTGAACCGCTCGTGCAATCTGCTCAGAAAGACGCTGGGCCAGATCAGCATCGCGAAACTCATCAACGAACTTCAAAGCGGCTCCTCTTGTGCCAATAGCCGTAGCGTTTCAAGCGCTTCATCTTCACTCAACTTACTCAGCGCATAGCCCACATGAATAATCAGATAATCACCTGGCTGAACGTCATCAAGCAACGCGATGGATATCGGTGTTTTAACGCCTCCCAGTTCAACCAGCGCCATCTCATCTTCAAGTAGCGCTTCCACCCTGACGGGCACCGCTAAACACATAAAGGATCCTCAAACTGAATCATTCTGCGCAATTCCTACCATTAACGATCGCCATCCACGCCTGACCGAGTGATATACCACCGTCATTACAGGGTAGCCGCTGGGGCAGATGGAGCCTAATTTTTTCCAGCTTCAATCGTGCTAAAAGTTGCTCCCGCAGAATACGGTTCAGAAAGCATCCGCCACTGGCAACCACCTGATCAGTCTGATACAGGTTGCTAGCTGAAACAATCCAGCGAGCCAGCCCATCAACTAACTCAGCATGAAAAACTGCGGCAGCACTGGATAGGTCTGAGGCGTTGAGCAACTGATGAACAACAGGCTTGAGATCAAGATTTCCACCTTCAGTCCGGGCAACACCGCTGGCCTCTGGCAGAATCAGCTGACTGGCGGCAGCCTCCAGCAGCATGGCACCCTGAGCTTCATAGCGGGAATACTGACAAATACCGGTTACCGAGGCCGCTGCATCAAACCAGCGACCAGCGCTGCTGGTCCGCGTACTAAACGGATTTCCGGACTGTTTTAGTTGGGGTTTCAATAAATCATAGCCCGACTCACCGGAATAGAGCTGATCGGCCTGCTGATCAAATCCAGACGATAGCAGCAGGTTCGCACCAATACGCCAGATCTCCTTCACCGATTTATCGCCGCCAGGCAGTAACAGCTCTGTCAGGTGACCCAGACGGTCAAATCTGATCTGAGGCGTGTTTCCAAGGTAAAAAAGTTCACCACCCCAGGCAGAGCCATCCTCGCCCAGCCCCATACCATCCAATGCCAACCCTATCATCGGCCCACTAAGATGCTGTTCAGCGATAACCGCAGCCAGATGGGCATGATGGTGCTGCACAGTGAGTAATGGAATCGAACGCTCTGTGCTGATTCTCTCTGCCAGTTGACTGCTAAAGAAATCGGGATGGAGATCACAGACAACCTGCTCGGGTTCAATATCCAGAAGACCAATCATCTGATCAACGGTCTGTGCAAGACGTTCACAGCTGTCTGGGTTATCCAGATCACCAATATAGGGCGACAAATAGGCTCGATCCCCTTTGGTAAGACAGATCGTATTCTTAAGATAAGCACCGCAGGCAAGCACCGATGGTCCGGAAAACGGCAGCCTGACAGAGGTTGGCGCCTGCCCACGCGCCCGACGCACACTCATCTCGAGCTTGCCCGCCTGAAGCACTGAATCATCAGCGGGGCGTAAAATATCGCGGTTATGCATCAGGAAATGATCCGCGATATCGGCCAGCTTATGTAGCGCTTCGGGATTGTCGTAGATCAGTGGTTCTCCCGAGAGATTTGCACTAGTCATCACCAGTTTTAACGGGTGTGGTTGCTCCAGCCACTCAGTTCCCGCAGGACAGCCGATCGCCTGATGAAAAAGCAGATAGTGCAGCGGTGTATAGGGCGTCAGGAGACCCAGATCAGACACATCAGGCGCCACATCGGCCAGAAGCTGATCACAATGCTCTGATTTAGGCATCAATACACTCGGTCTATCCGACCGTGTCAGCCAC
>JBFEXW010000311.1:0-2668 GCA_041562495.1 Marinobacterium sp.
ACCTCGACCGGTAAAATTCAGAAATTCCTGTTACGTGATCAGGCGAATCAGGACAACTAATCCACTGAACTGGGTCTGCGCCCTAAGGAAATAGCGGAATGCTCTATCTGGAAGAGTTTACTCCGGGACAACGTTTTAAAAGTCGCGAGTATGAGTTAACCGAAGAGAGCATCATCGAATTTGCATCGGCGTATGACCCCCAGTTTTTTCATCTGAATGATGATCAGGCGCAGAACAGTCTGTTTGAGGGGCTGTCAGCAAGTGGCTGGCACGTCGGTGCAGTTACCATGCGCCTGCTCACCGAGTGTCTTCCGGTTGCTACGGGTATTATCGGCGGCGGCGTGGATCTGCGCTGGTTAACACCAACGCGGCCGGGGGATCGCCTTCAGGTAGATGTGGAGGTGGCCGAGGTCACTGCATCCCGCTCAAAACCTGATCGTGGGACGATTAAGGTTCTTGTGAATACCCGGAATCAGAATCAGGTCGTTCGTCAGACCTTTACCACCCGTCTTGTGGTGTTTCGTAGGGGAGCTATCCCTAAGGCTTAGTCAGTCAGCCGCCCCAATCACAAAACGGTTTTTTGTCATGAGACTGATTTCGGATGGCTAGTTAAGCAGGTTAGTCGGCTCGCCACGTTGGAAGTTGTCAATATGAGAGATAACCTGGTCCCAGAGCGTCTGGATCGCTGATTCACTTGCCCAGGCGACATGCGGCGTCAGAATAACATTGGGTCGCTGAATGATTTTCTGGAACGGATGGTCGTCGGGAATGGGTTCGGTTGTGACGCAGTCAAAACCTACGCCCGCAACCAGATCCTCTTCGACAGCACGAACAAGATCGACTTCATTAATCAGGCCGCCACGACCGGCATTGATTAGAATCGGACGCTGTGTCATCCGTTTGAGCTCAGGGTAGGCGATCAGATCCTGTGTCTGTTCGGTCAACGGACAGTGGAAGGTCAGAATATCTGATTCGGTAATTACCTGTTCAAAGGAGGTATACCCCTCAGGGATCTCTGTCGCGCCCTTGCGTGCAGCGTAGATCACCCGCATACCCAGCGCCTCACCCATCTGTCCTACAGAGTTGCCAAGGCTGCCACGACCGACTACGCCAAGTGTCGAGCCGGCAATGTCTTTGATGGGATGAGTAAAAAAGCAGAACTGCTGGGCTCTCTGCCACTCGCCATCAATTACATCCTGACGATAGCCAACAATTGAGCGGCGTAGCGCGAAGATCAGTGCAAATACATGCTCTGGAACTGTGGTGGTCGCATAGTTACGTACGTTCGAAACCAGAATATTACGTTTACGGCAGCTTTCCATATCGATCACGTCGTAGCCTGTAGCCGCAACGATGATCAGTTTGAGATTGGGGAGTTGGGCAATGGAGCTTTCTCTGATAGGCACCTTGTTGGTGATAATAATTTCGGCATTCTTCGCGCGTTCGACCACCTGATCCTGAGAGGTGCGTTGATATTCAGTCCAGCCATGCTCGAAGCTCGGGCGGGAGATGGAAACGCTGGGTCCCAGTGTATCGCGATCGAGGAATACTATCTCAACCATTGTCGTTATTAGCCCTTGTCAGTATGGATCTGTTTAGAACCTGATCTAAGTCGTACCCTGTGTTAATTCAGCTCCTTAAGCAGTTTACTAACAGTGTCTGCTGAGATATCGCTGGTGCCTAAAGTACAGTACATCGTCTTAGCGTTGGCAATCTCAGCGATCAGGTCTTTATCGAGAACAGAAGATTCTCCATCAAAATCGATGATCAAGTCGACCCTATGTTTTTCAGCAAGTGCAATAAGCTCGCTCGGATAATGAACTGGGACGCCCTGAAAGAGGGTGCGATGGCTCCAGGGGTCCTCATCAATACAGGCGATAAGTTGCATTGAATTGGTAGCTACCAGTATCTGGCTGAGTTTATGACTGGGATAACCGATGCCAATAATAATGACGTTAATTGGCTGGGGCTGATGCCAGCGCAACCAGCGCTCAACCCTTTTCCGAAACTTGATCCAGGTCATCAATCAGACTGTAAATCAGGTTCGCCGCTAAACTAGATAGTCTGAGCCAGATTAGTGAACAGGTAGCCGGCGTAAGCGAGGTATACTGCAATGAGGATCGCACCTTCGATACGATTGATACGACCTCGTCCGAGTACGCCATAACCCAGCAGAAAAAGTGACAGCGTGAGCACGGCCATCATTAGCCAGTCCCGATAGAGCACTTCAGGCACTACGGTTAGAGGATGAATAGCACCAGCAATACCCACAACGGCGAGGGTGTTAAACAGGTTGGAGCCGATCACGTTCCCAATAGCCAGATCGTGTTCATTTTTGCGCACAGCAATGACGGAGGAAGCCAGTTCAGGTAATGAGGTGCCGATCGCTACAATGGTCAGACCGATGATCAGATCGCTCACGCCCAGTGCAACAGCAATATCCACGGCTCCCCAGACGAGCAGTCGGGATGAGCCGATCAGCAATATCAGGCCCAGGATCAGCCAGAAAAGTGCACGGCGTGGCGGCAGATAATCTGTTTCCAACTCAGACTCAACATCGATTGCCAGACTGTCATCGGGTGATCCCATCCCTTTAATGATCGACCAACTGATGACGAGTGCAAAGACCGCCAGCATAATCACGGCGTCAGTACGGGTAATCTCAAGA
>JBFEXW010000312.1:0-2598 GCA_041562495.1 Marinobacterium sp.
GATCGATCTCAACGCGAGCACGCGCGACCTGGACGATCTGTTGGCCTCGCTCGATCCCGCCGAGTGGCATCCGCAGGCGCGCCGTGAGGTGCTGGTCAATTATCTCGGCTTTCCGTTCTGGGACCGACCAACCGTAACGATATTTTGCATCGTGTGATCAGCGGTAATGATATGTCCAAGGGTAAGCTGGAACATACACTTTCACCGTCAATGGATATCATGGTCTCCTCAAACTTCGAACGCCTGCTGTTTGATGTCTATGGTCGTGCTGGTGCAGAGGTATCTGATCTGATGAATCGCTTCAAAACTGAAGCAGTTCATCTTGGCGATGCACAGTGGCAGAAAGTGCGTGAACTCTTTGCCAGCCATGCGGTTGATGATGAGACCACCTGTCAGGTGATTGCAGAAGTGTTTGATGCGACCGATTATCTGCTTGATCCGCATACGGCTATCGGTGTGAAGGCAGCACGTGAGTGCCGTCGTGATCGCACGGTTCCGATGGTTACTCTGGCGACAGCGCATCCGGTTAAGTTCCCGGAACCTGTTGTCAAAGCGGGTTTGGAATCACCTGCGCTGCCTCCTCATATGTCTGATCTGTTTGAGCGCGAAGAGCGCCTCACCGTATTGGATAATGATCTGAGTACGGTTCAGTCTTTCCTCGCTGAAAACGCTCATCGCAGCTAATCGCTATGCTGCTCTCCTCTGATCGGGTGGAGCAGCATCTCCTGCTTACCGGGAATCTTAGTGGATAGCTTCTTCAATCTTTCGAAACTCTTCTGGTTCATCGCTTCGCCTGACCATCTGTTGGTCTGGTGCCTTCTCATCGGTCTGCTGCTTAACTGGATCGGCTGGAAAATGCTGGGGCGGACGCTTGTTGCGGTCGATATTCTGCTCTGGCTGGCGCTGACCTTTATGCCGCTGGGTGATCTCGTGCTCAGGCCACTTGAGGTGCGCTATCCGCAACAGGATCTGTCAGAGATAAAGCCAGAGAGCATTGAGGGTATTATTGTTCTGGGCGGTGCTGAGCTGGCGGAGGAGAGTGCTGTCTGGGGGCAGCCCCAATTTAATGAGGCGGCTGAACGAGTGATGGCGATACCGTTGCTCGCGCGAGCTTTTCCTGAGACAGCCATTCTGTTTACCGGTGGCAGTGGTTCTGTGCTGCGTCAGCAGTTTAAAGGCGCTTATGCAGTTGCGGACTATGTTGACTCGCTCGGGCTCCGCGACAGAGTGTTGCTGGAACGTCAGGCCCGAAATACTTACGAGAATGCCCTGTATAGCGCACAGATGCTCGGAGGTGTGCCAGAAGGACGCTGGTTGCTGGTTACCTCTGCCTATCATATGCCGCGTTCAGTCGGAATCTTCAGGAAGCAGGGGTGGAAGGTGATCCCCTATCCGGTTGATTTCTATTCGATCACTTCTGATGCAATTCGAGTTGACCCTAAACTCTGGCAGAATCTGCGAGATCTGCAGATTGCTGTTCGGGAGTGGATAGGTTTGGTTGTCTATTACTACACAGGCAAAACGGATCAGCTGTTGCCGGGAGAGGTGGATGCCTGATCAAACACTGATTCAGCAAAGAGCGGTTGAGCAGATCCCTTCAGCGCTTGCCGGGTTACACCCGGTGCTGGCGCGGATCTACGCGGCGCGGGGTGTATCGTCAACCGAAGAGCTGAGTCATCAGCTCGACAGGCTGCTGCCGGACACCCAGTTGCACGGAATTGATAAAGCGGTCGAGCGCCTGATAGTGGCTCTGGATCGGCAGGAACTAGTCTTGATCGTCGGAGACTTCGACTGCGATGGCGCCACCAGTACCGCAACAGGGATGCTGGCGCTGAAGGCGTTGGGTTTCAACCAGGTTGATTATCTGGTTCCCAACCGCTTTGAGTATGGCTATGGCCTGAGTCCTGAGATCGTTGCAGTTGCCGCGCAGAAGAAACCGGGTCTGATCATCACTGTTGATAATGGGATCTCCAGTATTGAGGGCGTAGCTGTGGCTAACGCGTTGGGGATCGATGTGGTAGTCACCGATCACCACCTGCCGGGAGATCAGTTGCCCGATGCCTGCGCGATCGTTAACCCCAATCAGCCGGATTGCGGCTTTATTGCGAAATCGACCTGCGGCGTAGGTGTGATCTTCTATCTGATGATCGCGCTGCGCAGAGAGTTAAAGAAACGGAACTGGTTTGAAAAAACAGGCCTGGCGATGCCTAATCTCGCCGAGTATCTGGATCTGGTCGCGCTGGGTACTGTTGCGGATGTAGTGCCGCTGGAACAGAACAATCGAACGCTGGTACATCAGGGGTTGCAACGTATCCGGAATGGACGGGCGCGTCCCGGACTTCTGGCGTTGCTTGAGGTGGCTGGCCGCCAGCCGGAGCGCATCACCGCAAGTGATCTGGGTTTCGCTGTTGCACCCCGACTGAATGCTGCAGGTCGTCTAGATGATATCAGTTTGGGTATAGAGTGCCTGCTTACTGAGGATCCGCAAAGAGCGCTGGAACTGGCGCGTGAACTTGATCAGCTGAACCGTGATCGACGCAGTATTGAACAGCAGATGCAGCAGGAAGCGCTGCTGCTGCTCGATCAGCTTGCGCTGGA
>JBFEXW010000313.1:0-2580 GCA_041562495.1 Marinobacterium sp.
GAGCGATTGTTTTTTACGGGTCCAGGATCTTAGAGTCTGCTTTCGGTGACTTCGGCTATTGGGTCATGCTGGCGGTGGCGATAGTCAGTTATGTGTTGCTGGTTAAGTATGCTGCCGGGTATCCGGACCTGCCTGAGGATAATAATGCGATCTCCATGGAGTCACTTCCTGAGGCTAAACCTACCGTGGCTGCCGGACTCTATTTCGCAGTTCCTATTGTTGTTCTGCTCTGGGCGCTGGCCGTGAAGCAGTATTCTCCCCAGCAGTCAGCCTTCTTCGCCGTCGCGTTTCTTATTTTCGTTGTGTTGACCCATCGCCCGATAAAGGCCTGGTTCAGGGGGGAGATGCAACTGCTGGATAACCTGAAACGGGGTGCTATGGATTTTGTGGAGGGTATGGTTAACGGTGCCCGTAATATGGTGGGTATAGGAATAGCGACTGCCGCTGCCGGGATCATTGTAGGTACTGTTACCCTGACCGGTCTTGGCCAGATGATGACCGAGTTTGTCGAATATATCTCTGGCGGTAGCCTGATTCTGATCCTGATTTTTACCGCGATTATCTGCATAGTACTGGGAATGGGGCTGCCGACCACGGCCAACTATATCGTCGTATCTACGCTGATGGCACCGGTAATCGTCACTTTAGGTGCTGATAATGGCTTGGTGATCCCTTTGATCGCCGCACATCTGTTTGTGTTCTACTTTGGCATTCTCGCAGATGATACACCTCCGGTCGGACTGGCGGCTTTTGCCGCTGCAGCGATAGGGCGGGCTGATCCGATCAGAACCGGTATACAGGGTTTTACCTACGATATACGTACCGCCGTTCTGCCCTTTATGTTTATCTTTAATACCCAACTGCTGCTGATTGGCATAGAAAATCTGCTCGATCTTCTGCTAACGGTCGTCAGTGCTGTTATTGCTATTCTGGTGTTCTCTGCAGCGACGCAGGGGTACTGGCTTACACGAAGTCGTCTCTGGGAATCGCTTGTGCTGGTGTTGGTGGCTTTTACACTCTTCCGTCCTGGGTTCTGGTGGGATGAGATCTATCCTCAGTTTCAGGAGACTCAGCCAACGGCGATGATGGCACAGGTGGCTAAAATGGATCAGGGTGATTACCTCCAGATTCGCGTAGAGGGTGAAACTCTGGAGGGAGACCAGGTAAATAAAGTTGTACAGCTACAGCTTACCGATGGATTTGGCGGTGCCAATGAGAGGCTTGAAACGCTTGGTCTGGGAATCTCTCCGTCAGAAGCTGGCTGGAATGTTGAGTATGTTGCCTTTGGCAGTCCGGCAGAGAAGGCGGGAATAGATTTTGACTGGCAGATTACCGGCCTGATCGGATAAGCGGATCGTCCACCCAGAGAGTTGATGTTTATTCCGGCGATCCTGTTACTGCTGCTTGTTGGGGTTATACAACGCCGGCGCCAGGCATCTTTGGTAGCAGGTTAGTATGGGAATGGGTCACGACCGCTTCGCGATCGTTCCTGCAGGGAGGCGTTGTAGGAGCCATTTGTGTGCGGCGACCGGAGAAAGATCGGGGCGGCTATTGCCGCCCTGAAATAATCACTTTAAGCCTTATTCAGCTTTTTCCAGGCGTCGTACTGGCTGAGAAACACCTGTCCTGTTAGCTCATCAAGGAAGTGTGAGCGCTTCAGTCGGTCCATAACTGGCCCCTTTACCTCGGAGAGGTGGAAACGAACGTTGCTATCTTTGAGACGATGGTTGATCGCTTCGAGTGATTCCAGTGCAGAGGCATCAATCAGATTCACTGCGGGGCACATCAAAATAAAATCCTTAATCTGATCGCTACCCTGAATAAGATCGTAGACGCGATCTTCCAGATGTCGCGCATTGGCAAAGTAGAGGCTTTCATCGACACGCAGGGTGATTAGTGAGTTATTCACTTCAACATCGAAACGTTCAATATTTCGGAAATGCTCAGTGCCAGGGACTCTGCCAACCACGGCACTATGCGGTGTGCTGGTACGATAGAGGAACAGCAGAATCGACAGGCTTACGCCTGCAATGATACCTGCTTCAACACCGATCGCCAGCGTCAGCAGGATAGTTGCAAGCATTGCAACGAAATCGCTGCGGGAGTAACTCCAGGTGCGCTTCAGTGCGCCCAGATCTACAAGGCTTAGTACCGCAACGATGATCGTTGCTGCCAGTGTTGCTTTCGGCAGGAAGAACAGTAGTGGTGTAAGGACCAGCGTCGCAATAGCTATCCCGACTGCAGTAAATGCTCCTGCTGCGGGGGTCTCGGCGCCGGCATCGAAGTTAACGACTGAGCGCGAGAAGCCGCCGGTGACCGGAAAGCCGCCGGATACTGATGACGCGATATTTGACGCGCCAAGACCGATCAACTCCTGATCAGGAGAGATCCGCTGTCTGCGCTTGGCGGCCAGCGTTTGTGCCACCGATACCGATTCAACGAAACCGACAACTGAGATCAGTAATGCGGAAACGAATAGCTGTTGCCAGAGATCCTGATCAAACGAAGGCAGTGCAAAACCGGGCAGTCCCGTAGGTACTTCGCCAACCACCTTAACACCTGACTGGTCCAGACCTAATC
>JBFEXW010000314.1:0-2554 GCA_041562495.1 Marinobacterium sp.
CCTAAACCTGTACCATCAGCACCGGTATCGCCGCGAACGAAAGCATCGAACATTGTGCGTCGGAAAGAGGTGGGGATGCCTTTGCCATTATCTTCAATGCTGATGAAAAACCGGGTCTGGTTATCATCCAGGTTGGTAAAATCCAGATGCACACAGACCTTGTTACCGCCGCTATGGACGATGGCATTTTTGATCAGATTTTGGGTTATCTGTTGTATCGCCTTATCGGAGCCGATGTATCGGTAGTCATGCTCCTGTTCACCGGTTAATTCGACACTGAAGTTATTGTCTTCAGCAAATTTCATAACGCCTAGTACAGAGCGCTCAAGCGTTTGGAATACCTTTATCTGGTTGTCAGGCTTTATACTCTGAGCTATCTGCCTTGGGTTAACGATGATCCGCATATCATCGAGTATCGAAAGTAAGTGCTGTGATAACCGATAAGCTTCAGGAATGTTCGTTTTATGGTCTTTCTGGGTGATGGCTTCATCAAGTAGCATGTTGATGGTCGCAGCGGGTGTGCGGAGCTCGTGACCGATAGTGGCAAAGACTTTCTCCTGCCTCTGATTTAACTGCCTGAGTTCTTTTGCTTTATCACGCTCGTTTTGAATTGAACGCTCAAGTATGTCGATAAACATCACGCTCACTAAGGCCACCGCGGTAGCCGATAACATAGTTCTTGCCCAGAAACTCCAGTCTTCCACTGAGCCGAACAGCGCTAAAATTATCGGCCCTGAATAGTAAATTAAAGCGACGATAACCCTTTCTTTACCCCTCAGGAAAATAATGGGCATTAAAATAAGTATTGGAAGAATCGCGACGGCATCGACTCCGTTAAGATAGCAACCGACAGTAAAAAAAGGTGCTGGTATGATGTTTATCAGTCGTGTTGCCAGATGTCGATATTCTGGGCGTCTGATGCCAAAAACCGCTGTGCCTGCCCAGATAATGCAGGCTATTGCGGGAATCCATACCGTGTGGCTGCGCACAACAATTACGATTACCAAAATTACTAAAGGGATAACCGTAAAGGCTCTTAGCAGGATAATCGAGGCTTGATCAAGATAGTCAAAATCAGGATGGTGGAGTTCATTAGCCTGGTGAGAGTCTTTAGATGAATGATGATCCATAAGGTGTGTTAGTAGCCTCCTGTAATTAAGAAATATTCTAATAATCCAGAAGGTTGACGTCCATGTATCATTGGTGGCTCTACAGGAAAATTCGTTCGATAAACCAATATGCCCCAATTGTGGCGATCAGAATGCTGAGCGGCGTTCTGATCCAGGACTCCCAGTGGCGTGTTTTGCCAAACCAGAGACCCAATAGCAGGAACAGGCCCACAATGATAGCAAGCTGACCCAGCTCCACGCCGACGTTGAAGGCGATAAGACTGGGTATGAATGCGTCTGGGTTTAGTCCGATTTCGGTGAGAATACCGGCGAATCCGAGTCCGTGTAACAGGCCGAAGCAGAAGATGAGAACTACTCGTCCGCGACTGAGACGGTGGTGGAACAGGTTTTCGATAGCAACAAAGCTTATTGAAGCAGCTATAAGCGGTTCAACGATTGCAGGAGAAACTGCAATCCAGCCCAAGGTCGCCGCCGCAAGTGTGAAGGTGTGTGCCAGTGTAAATGCACTCACCTGCCAGAGTAGGGCGCTGAGCTTCTGGCTAAGCAGGTAGAGACCGATAACGAACAGAATGTGATCCATGCCCAAAGGCAGAATATGCTCAAAACCGATGATTATGTAATCCTGTAGGCTCTGATTAGTAGCGATACCCGCACCCAGATCAACAGATTCAGACTGATCGCCGGCCTGTACCCAAAGGCCTGCAAGGACCTGATCTCCTGTTGCGACCCGGAACACGGCATCCCCCAGTGAGGCTGGCCAACTGAAACTAACCGACTTAATTTGAGTGTCGGAACTAACCTGATATCGAACCAGGCTCTCTCGCGCAACGGCGGGATCGCTGTTTGGCTGAGTGCTTGATGAACGCAGTTGATAGCTTAGCTTAAGTGGGTTGCCCTGTTTGTCGAGCAGATTGAACCGTTCAGGCAGTGTAGTTAGAAAACCTTCAGCCTGCTGCTGCAGGTTATCTGTACTCAGTGCCCTAAGATCGTTGTAGGCCTGCGCTTTGGGTGAGTCGTTGGTGTCGTCCTGTGCAGAGCCGATCTCCAGTAACAGTGCTTCCAGGTTTACATCCAGCGTAAGTTCATAGGCTTGAGAGTCGGTTTGTTTCAGCGTAACAATACTGGGCGTGATCTCATGCGCCTTTGCGGTTAAGCTCAGTATCAGCAAACTCAGTAGAATAAAAAGTGACAGGCCTTTTTTTATTTTTGTTATGACGTACATCTTTTGCCTTTTGAATGGAGGTCAGCATGGTTAGAAAACAACTCTACGGTACCAAACTTACACTAACCTTGCTGTTAGGCGCGTTAAGTGGGCCAGTAATGGCTCATGAGTTTTGGCTTGAACCGACAAAGTATCAGGTTCCCGTTGGTGAGTCATTGGGGGTCGATATCCGCATTGGACAGATGTATAACGGTCGGCCATA
>JBFEXW010000315.1:0-2553 GCA_041562495.1 Marinobacterium sp.
TATCTCCGGTCTGCTTGTTAATGCGCACTGCAACGTAACCTTTGGAATCGGTATCACGGCGGACTATCTGAATATCGTAGGATCCAGCTTTCAATGTGGAGGAATCATTCAACTTAGACCAGGCACCCTTCTCTGCCAGCCAGGTTTCTCCGCTCTTAGGCTTATATCGGAGCAATACCCAGCCTTTACTGGTTACTACCGACGCAATACCCCAATCACCGGTCGCCGATCCTGTGGATGACAGCTGCACCTCATTAGCAATCTGTAACAGTTGACTGGTCGCCGCATCAAGCTGCTGCAGCGTTGCTGCATTGGGCTCGTTACCAGCCTTATCCGTTTTAGGCTGCTCCAATAGGGAGGATTGAGTGAGTAACTGAAGGCGCTGAAGAATCGCCTGACTGATCTCAAGCTGCTGCTGCGCCATTTTATTCTGATTGATCACCTGCTCCTGCACCAAGGTAAGCCGACCCGTTAACTGGTCGATCCGATTAGAAAGATCCGCTGTACTATCCTTAACAACCACCTGCTCAACCAGAGTCGGTCCAGCAGTTACAGACGTAGCGGCCGGTACGCCTTCAGCGCTTTCAACCTTCACTTGTTCAGGCGCAACAGCGGGTTGCTGCACCTGAGATTGTACCGTGCAGGCAGATAACAAAGTCGCAAGACTCAGGACAGAGATCAGTCTAAATTTCACGCGCAACTCCAAACGGTCGAATATCCGCTAAATAGTACCAGATCGGCGAGTGCAAATAACCGGATAGCGCCGCATAAAAAAAGGGGCCACGAAGGCCCCTAAGGATCACTGCAAAAACTTTTAGCCGATTGCGTAGTCAGCAATACCTGGGTTGTTATCCACACCTTTGAGTTTAGGTGTATTCAGCTTGTTGATATGTGCCACTTTCTGATCGCGCAGATAGTCAGCAACAACGTCCCAGATATCACGGCCATCAGACTGAGCACCCACTGTTGCCCAACCGCTGACTTTGTAGCTCTTGTCCGCTTCAATAAGCTCACCGTTATCCAGACGCATCTCAGAGATACGATCACCAATACCCTTGCTTGGATCACACACGTAATCCATTCCCGCCAGACGTACCATATCACCACCCGACTGCAGGTAAGGCTCAGGGTTGAACAGGTTATCAGCCACATCTTCAAGGATCAGTTTAATCTCAGATCCTTTCATGTCGCGGGTGTAGGTTTCTGGGTAAGTGATACAGGTCTGATCAAGTACACGATCCATAGTGATAGTCTGACCAGAGAGTACCGTTGTACCCCAGCGGAAACCTGGTGACAGCGAAATCTGAGCACCGTTTACCTTGCACAGCGCATCACAGATCAACTGGTCGAAGGTTCCATTGAAGTTACCACGACGGAACATCAGCTCATCAGCAACCGCCAGCTCTTCATTCAACCAGCCCAGATAAGGCGCACGAATATCAGTAATCAGCTTGCTCATGCCCGCATCAGCGGGCAGCAGATCAGAGAATACTGGCAGCAGGCGGTACTGGAAGCCCTTAACACCGCCGTCACGGATATCTAGGTCCATTACACCCAGGAACTTACCGTTAGAACCAGCGTTACATACCAGCGTCTGTCCAGCGCTGTTCTTAACAACGGTAGGCGCAGGCATACCATCGTGGGTGTGACCACCAAGAATTACATCGATGCCGCTTACGCGCGACGCCATCGCCAGGTCAACATCCATACCGTTGTGAGAGATTACGACAACCGCATCAACCTTCTCAGTAGCGCGAACAGTGTCAACCAGCTCCTGAAGAACATCATCGTAGATATCGAACGTCCAGTCAGGAATAAAGCGTGAAGGGTTAGCAATCTTGGTACGCGGGAACGCCTGACCAATCACAGCGATACGTGCGCCACCCATCTCTTTAATGGTGTAAGGTTTGAAGACATGACCCGTCATGTCATCATAGACATACTCTTCCGCACCCTCAAACAGCGCTTCTTCAGTTGCGAAAACGTTGTTTGCCAGGAATTCACCGTTAAACGCCTGAACGTTCTTCAGTACCTCCTCCTGATGATAGGTAAACTCCCAGTGACCAGTCATGATATCCACGCCCAGTTCATTACAGGCGTCAACCATATCCATACCGCGTGTCTTGTATGCAGTGCCTGACCCCTGCCAGGTATCACCACCGTCAAGCAGCAGCGTTTTTTCACGGCCATAGCTTTCACGCATACGCTCTACCAACGTTTTCAGGTGCGCGAAGCCACCAACACGACCGAACTGCTCAGCCGCATCGGAGAAATTAAGGTAACTAAATGCATGTGCTTCAAGGGAGCCCGGCTCAACCCCGAAATGCTTCAGAAATTTATCACCAACCAGATGTGGTGCGTTGCCAAAAGCGGTACCCACACCCAGGTTTACGTTTGGCTCACGGAAATATATGGGCTCCAACTGAGCATGCGTGTCAGTGATATGAAGCAAACGTACGTTACCAAAATTGGGTACTTCATATAGATCCGAAGGTCCACGGCTTGCTGCCCGCCCAGAAATAGGGACCATTCCTGCTGCACCAGCCAAACCGA
>JBFEXW010000316.1:0-2552 GCA_041562495.1 Marinobacterium sp.
GACGCTGAACTGCTGCCCCGCCTCCTTACGACCCGCTTCGAGATACTCATTGAGATAAGCTTCGAGCTGCTCCAGCCCGCGAATCGCCGTTTGTAATCGCTGCTGAGACTCGAATAATACCCGATCAGCCTCCTCCCGCTTACGCTGAGCAAGATCAACAACCAGCGCCAGTCTTTTAGATCGCTTCGCTCTTGCCATAAGTAATAAGGCTCAAGGTCTCACTGATTATTTGTATTCATCTGCGGACGTCTTAGCTGCTGCTCCGGCGACGCCTGATTCTTTGCTTGCTGCTCAACCTGTCGCGCAGCATCATTAAGCATAGCAATCTCCTGAAGACAACGCTGCATCGGCAGTGGCTCTGTCATATTCTGCTGCAGATAAGCTGAAATGGGTTCACGCATCTGGATCGCCAAATCCAACCCAGGATCACTTCCCGGATTATATGCACCTACGGAGATCAGATCAGCATTCTGTTGATAACGCGACCAGAGGCGTTTAATTTTAAGCGCCCCCTGAAGCTGCTCAGGCGGCAGAATCTGCGGCATCGCACGGCTGATTGAGGCTTCTATATCGATCGCAGGATAGTGCCCCTGCTCCGCCAGATCACGAGACAGCACCACATGACCATCCAGAATGGCTCTCGCCGAATCCGCTACCGGATCCTGCTGATCATCACCCTCGGTTAATACTGTATAGAACGCGGTAATCGATCCAGCATTATCAGCACCATTACCGGCACGCTCGACCAGCTTGGGCAGCTTGGCGAACACTGAGGGAGGATAGCCCTTGGTTGCCGGAGGTTCACCGATGGCCAGCGCTATCTCACGTTGCGCCTGGGCATAACGGGTCAGAGAATCCATCAGCAGCAGCACATTTTTACCCTGATCGCGATAGTACTCTGCGATCCGCGTTGCCATCTGAGCAGCTCGTAGACGCATCAGCGCTGATTCATCGGCAGGTGCCGCCACAACGACCGAGCGAGCCAACCCCTGCTCACCGAGGTTATGTTCAATGAACTCCCGGACCTCGCGACCTCGCTCACCAATAAGACCAACCACGGTAATTTCCGCTTCGGTAAAGCGGGTCATCATCCCAAGCAATACCGATTTACCGACACCACTACCAGCAAAGAGCCCCATGCGCTGACCGCGCCCGACACTCAACAGGCCATTGATCGCTCGAACCCCAACATCCAGCGTCTTAGTGATTGGAGCCCGCATCAACGGGTTAATGGTTTCTCCACTGAGACTGATCCACTTCTCAACATCAAGCGGACCTTTACCATCAATTGGACGGCCAATACCATCAACAACACGGCCCAGCATCCCCATACCAACAGGTACTTCGGCAGTCCCCACCGATGGCCACACCCGTGCGCCCGGCTCAAGCCCCTCTATATCAGCCAGCGGCATCAGATAGATTCGATCACCAGAGAAACCGACGACCTCAGCATCAGCACAGACACCCTGACGCACCTCGATACGACAGTAATCTCCCAAGGCAACACGCAGACCAACCGCTTCAAGTGTCAATCCGATAAGACGGGTTACCCGGCCTTCAATCTTCAGGCTCGGTGTCCCCAGTGGAAATTCGAGGTCCGCTTTCAGACGATCAAGAAGACCCATCATCGATACCCAGAATCTTCTGTTTCAGCGCACCTGCAACCTGGTCGAAGCGCTGTTCCAGATCCAGATCTATAACGCAGCTTCCGACAACCAGACGGATATCACCAGGAGACGAATCAGGATTCTCCTTCAACTCCCAACCCTCACGATCAGCGAGATTTTCAAGAAGTGCACAATCATAAGGATGCAGTGAAAGAACAGGTGCCCCTGAGGTAGGAGGAATCATCAACAGCGCTTCTGAAACCGCTGTGCGAAGATGCTCAGGATTGCTTGCAAACTCTGCCGCAACCATTGCTTTTGCCAGTTTAAACACCAGCTGCATAATGAGCTGATGGAGACTCTCTTCCTGCTCAGCCAGCGGCTGTTTCAGGCTTTCAACTAACTGTTGGACTTGCTCAAGTCGCGCATCAATCTGCGCCTGAGCATTTTGCAATCCCTGCTCCAGCCCAAGTGCCACACCCTCCTGACGTCCCACTTCCAAGCCCTGCCGTTTACCCTCATCAAAACCCTCCTGATAGGCTTCGTCGCGGATCTTCTCCCACTCAGCAAGAGTCATCTTTTCCGCGTACAGAGGCTCTTCCACCACCTCTATGGGATCGGATGTCTCGGCAAGTATTTCAGGCTTACTGCGACGGGCCAGCGCAACAAGCTTCTTGCGCTCTTCAGCGGTCATCTCTGGCATACTCCAGCGACTAAAAGAGCCAGCCTCTTCAGCCGGGATAATGGCGCGAAATTTACGGTCGGAGCTGGACATCAGACCATCTCATCGCCAGCACCACCAAGGATAATCTCACCCTCATCAGCAAGACGGCGGGCCGTAGACAGAATCTCTTTCTGAGCCTCTTCGACCTCACTGACGCGCACAGGACCTTTAGCTTCAAGGTCATCACGCAACAGGTCGGCCGCACGTTTCGACATATTCTTGAA
>JBFEXW010000317.1:0-2541 GCA_041562495.1 Marinobacterium sp.
ACTCCTCAAGTATCAAGGTGTTAAAGGGACTGGATGCAGTTCGTAAGCGCCCAGGTATGTATATCGGCGATACAGATGATGGCAGTGGTTTGCATCACATGGTGTTCGAGCTGGTTGATAATGGTATCGACGAAGCGCTCGCAGGTTACTGCTCAGAAGTGGGAGTCATCATTCATGCTGATGAGAGCGTAACCGTTTCCGATAACGGTCGAGGAATTCCTACCGATATACATGAAGAGGAGGGAGTGTCAGCTGCCGAAGTTATCATGACAGTCCTTCATGCCGGTGGTAAGTTTGATGACAACACCTATAAGGTTTCCGGCGGATTGCACGGTGTAGGTGTATCTGTTGTAAATGCGCTTAGCTCGGAGTTGCGACTGACTATTCGTCGTGCTGGTCAGGTCCACGAGCAGATCTATCATGACGGAGTACCAGTGGAGCCTCTGGCGGTTGTTGGTGAGACAGATACAACCGGTACTATCGTTCGTTTTAAACCCTCTCCCGATACGTTTAGCAATATTGAATTTCAGTACGATATTCTGGCAAAGCGTCTCCGTGAACTCTCCTTCCTGAACTCAGGCGTTCGCATACGTCTTAAGGATGAACGCTCAGGTCGTGAAGAGGTTTTTGAATATGACGGTGGTCTGGCGGCTTTTGTGGAGTTTTTGAATCACAATAAATCTCCGGTTAACAGCATATTCCACTTTAACGCAATGCATGAAAACGGCGTTGGCGTTGAGGTTTCTCTGCAATGGAACGATAGCTTCCAGGAAAGCATTCACTGCTTCGCTAACAACATTCCACAGCGGGATGGTGGTACCCATCTATCAGGTTTCCGCTCTTCGCTGACACGCTGTCTGAACTCCTATATCGAGTCGGAGCAGCTGAATAAAAAGGGTAATGTGGCGACAAGTGGAGATGATAGTCGTGAAGGCCTGACAGCGATTATCTCAGTGAAGGTGCCCGATCCTAAGTTCTCTTCACAGACCAAGGATAAGCTTGTTTCTTCTGAGGTTAAGACCGCTGTTGAGCAGCTAATGGCACAACACTTCAGTGACTATCTGCTAGAGAATCCGCAGGAAGCCAAAGCCGTTGTGCAGAAGATGATTGATGCGGCGCGTGCACGTGAAGCAGCGCGTAAAGCGCGAGAGATGACTCGTCGTAAAGGTGTTCTTGATATCGCCGGTCTGCCGGGCAAACTTGCGGACTGTCAGGAAAAGGATCCGGCACTCTCTGAACTCTATCTTGTGGAGGGTGATTCAGCAGGTGGTTCTGCGAAGCAGGGCCGCGATCGTCGTACGCAGGCGATACTGCCGCTCAAAGGTAAGATTCTTAATGTTGAGAAAGCGCGCTTTGACAAGATGCTTACCTCCGCTGAGGTGGGTACGCTGATTACCGCTTTGGGTTGCGGAATAGGGCGTGAAGAGTTCAATGCGGATAAGTTGCGTTACCACAGCATCATCATTATGACCGATGCGGATGTCGATGGTTCTCACATCCGTACTCTGTTGCTGACCTTCTTTTTCCGCCAGATGCCTGAGTTGATCGAGCGTGGCCATGTTTACATCGCGCAACCGCCTTTGTACAAGGTTAAAAAAGGTAAGCAGGAACAGTATTTGAAAGATGAAGAAGCGCTGGACCTTTACCTGCTGCAAGGTGCTCTGGACGGTACGAATCTTCACCCATCAGACAGCGCACCGGCTATCTCCGGTGAATCGCTTGAGACGCTTTTTGGTCGCTATCGCAGAGTTAAACGCACCATTGAACGACTTTCGCGAATCTATCCGAAAACAGCGCTTGGTCAGCTTCTGTATACGCCGGCTCTGCCTGAAAGTGATCTGAAAGATAGAGCTATCGTAGAGGGGTGGTGTAGCAAGCTCCAGTCGGCACTGGATCTCCTTCAGGAATCAGGATCTGAGGTATTTAAAGTGACAGCTGAGCTGGATAGGGAGCACAGCATCTATATTCCAGTTGTAGAGGTGTTGCTCCACGGTATCACTACTCAATACCGCTTTGAGTCTGACTTCTTCAGGTCTCGTGACTATGAGCAGATCTCGTCGCTTGGCGAAGAGCTGCAGTCGCTGCTTGAAGATGGTGCCTATCTGCAGAGGGGTGAGCGCCGCTTCGATCTAACCGACCTTGGTGAGGGTATTCAGTGGTTGATGGACCTTTCTCGCCGCGGAAGCACAATTCAGCGTTATAAGGGGTTGGGTGAGATGAACCCGGATCAACTTTGGGAAACCACTATGGATCCGGATGCTCGTCGCATGCTTAAGGTCTCAATTGACGACGCTATTTCCGCTGACCAGCTGTTCACGACCCTTATGGGTGATGAGGTTGAGCCACGTCGTAACTTCATAGAATCGAACGCGCTTAACGTTTCTAACTTGGATGTATAACTTAACTATCTAAGTTTGCTCTTCTAAGAACGGCCCTAGATGGGCCGTTTTTTTTGTGTGCGGGTTCCACGTGAAACATCCGCTTCAGTTCGTTGGCACGTATAGTTGAGTTCGGTTCGTTACGGGCAATAGATACTCGATG
>JBFEXW010000318.1:0-2519 GCA_041562495.1 Marinobacterium sp.
GCCGTCGATGCCGCTACGGCAAGCATATGTGCACTGTCATAAGACTGCGCCAGAACAGTTGGCAACTTCGCTGCTTCACCATACCTCTGCTGGTAATCGTTCAACAGACGTTCCATCTTTTCCGGATCCCAGATCTTAGAGACAACCTGCATCGCCAGCCTGCCATCATAGGGCATATCCCAGACCGAAATGAGCTTAACGTGCGGATGACTACCCGCCAGTGTATCCAGGAAAAGCTTACCTTCACGGGTATGTAGCCCGAGCACCACCATCTCCGCTTTGTCGGCCAGAGCGGCTACTGTCTCAGGTAACAAACCCTCACCTCCGGCATTAACAAGTATCTGTCCGGCGAGACTGAGTTTAGCACTGTTCAGCACTTCACGTATCTGGTTGCTGAGGTCCTGCCCCCAACGGTTATTATCCACTACTACTGCAACCTGCGTTACCCCCTGCTTTGTTGCTTCAGCAACGATAAACTCGGCGAGCTCAGGGTTACTGGAGGCAACACTGAACAACCAGGGAGAGATCGGGTCACGATAGAATATTGACTCGGAGGCAAAGGGCGTGATCAGCGGTAATTGCAACTGTTCAAGTTTGGGGAGCTGTACGGATAACGTAGAGGAGTGCGTACCACCTACCAGACCGATCACCCGTTGATCCTTACCAAAACGCTCGATGTTAGCAACCGCCCGACTCGGCTGCCCGAGATTATCGAGGGTTAACATCGCCAATTGGTCTCCCTGATCAGCCAACGCCAGTGCGACACCCCGGCGGATCTCAAGACCTATATCCGCCGAGAGGCCACTCAGATCGACATCAACCCCCAATATTTTATCTACAGAACCGGGATAGCGCTGCAACAGATACTCATCTGTCAGTGCCATCAGGTCCGCGCCAATGATCGCTTCGAATCTATCCGCCAGAGGGCGCAGTCGGCGGCGAAACTGCTCTCGCTGCGGTTCAGACAGATGGTGAACATTGACTCCAGCGGCGACTATTTCGCTAAGAATATCCGCTTCCTGACGATCAATCTCGTCGCGCTGCCACTGAGTCTGCTCTCGCGCCTGCTCAACAATCAGCAGTTGCAGGTCGCTGGGAAGCCTAGCGAGACTCTTTTCACTGACGGCAAAAGCGTAAGCAAGATAACCATGGTCAGATATCGTCAGATCGGTTTGCACCTCATGAATCCCCATCTGAAAGATCGCTGCCAAAGGGTTTTCCTCTCCCTCAACAACACCATCTCTGAGCGCGGCACGAACCTGATGAAAATCGATAGGGATCGACTCAGCGTCGAGAAGCCAAAACTGATCCTGTAACAGACGGCTCTTCATAATGCGAAATTCGTAACCGGCGAAATCTTCGGGCTTGAGCAATGAGTGGTTCGCCGTGAACTGTTTGAATCCGTTACCCCAGAAAGTGATACCTACCAGACCAATACGCCGCATCTTCTCCAGCAGACGCCGTCCGGGTTCACCATCCAGCATGGCATAAAGATCCGCTTTCGCTGGAAAATAGAAGGGCAGATCCGGATACTACATCTCTGGAATAGCACTACTCAGTTTGGCAGTGGGAGTTAGCAGCAGATCGATAGTGCCCTGACGAGCCATCTCCAGCATCTGATGGTCGTTACCTAACTGCTGATTAGGGTGAAGTTCGATCTTTAACCGGCCTGCACTCAGCTTCTCCACCTGCTCAGCGAAACGAACCGCCGCCAGATCCATGGCACTTCCCGAGGGCATGTTATAGCCCAGTTTAAGTACGTGCGCCGTTGAATCCGGCGATAGGCTATTAGCTCGTTGGCTACGGTTATCCTGTGGCGAAGGCCACAGAATCAGTAACACAAGAAACACCACCAAGATTAGCAGCGTAGGAACGCGCAGCAGAGCTCTCATCTATTCTGTTCCTGATTATGTGACTAGCAGTTTAGTATAGCCATTCACATACGAAGCGTAAGCCCTTTGCATCCAAAAACATCAATCGCGTAAGCAACTGAATCTATTTAGGATTTTATAATCCAAACCCAAATACTGGTTCTAAGACTCAGTGCGTGAGTGCTACTGACCGGTATTTTTACAAGGAAGACTACAAATAAGCCCATGGTGCCTCAGGCTTACAAGGAAAGTTGCGATGTTGCGGATTCATTGCATTCAGCATTGCTACAACCTGAGTGGTCCAGCCATGGAAGATGCCCTTTATGAGATAGCATCAATGCGCCCGTTTTCAGGACTGTCGCTCGATGAGGCGATTCCTGACCCTAGGACAATCATGAATTTCCGCCAGCTGTTGGAACCTAAAGGTCTGGCAAGAAAACTGTTTAAAACCGTTAACCCATGGCTGACCGATGCAGGCGTACTTTAAAAAGAAGGTACCCTCGTCGACGCGACTATTATCGAAAACCCCGTCTTCAACCAAGAACAACTCAGCGCAGCGTGACCCGGAGATACACCAAACCAATAAAAGGGAACGAGTGGCACTTTGGCATGAAGGCACATCTCGGAGTCGATGCTCGCACAGGCTTA
>JBFEXW010000319.1:0-2512 GCA_041562495.1 Marinobacterium sp.
GAACCCAGGAGCTCTTCCCCCTCTCCGTTGCCCGAATCTCCCGCGCTGCCTGTCGACCATCTTTTCCCGGCATCAATGAATCAAGGATAATCAAATCCAGATCATCCTTGTACTTACGATAGGTATCGACGGCTGCAACGCCATCAGCCGCTTCAATCACCTGATGTCCCATCTGTTCCAGATAGGAGCGCAAGACGATACGATCGCTCAGCATGTCCTCAGCTACGAGTATCTTCATTGCTGACCGCCCGTCACATTGATGCTGTGCTGTGCTGAATACTCGACAAGCACTTCCCGCACCCGTTTAAACTCATCGAAAAACTCAGTAAACGAATCGAAGAACTGAGCCCGATCCTGTCGCTTAGCAGCATCTTCAAGCGCTTTCGCCATCTCGGAAAAATGGTTTGCTCCGGCATTTAAACTTGAGGATTTGATGCCATGAACCAGACGCTGAAGTTCACTGAACTCTTCCGCTTTCAGAAGCCCCGGCAGACTTTCAACAATCACCTGGGTATCGTTCAGATAAGCATTGATAAACTCTTCAAAATAGCTGTCGAGCTGAGTACGCATCAGATCCAGATGTGGAATATTTACGGCAGTCGCCTGCACAACCGAAGGCGAGTTGAGGGGTTCAGATGGAGATTTGTTCATTGCAGAGATACCTGGAGCCAGATAGGGAATCAGTGCTTCTATCACCTCCTCCTGCTTGAACGGCTTAGCAATAAAACCATCCATACCGACCTGCTCAGACTGCTGCCGCGTAGATGCAAGCACATCAGCAGTCAGCGCAATGATCGGTATACGGTGGGTGTTACCCTGCTCTATTTCGAGCTCTCTGATTCTAACTGCGGCTTCAAATCCATCCATAACCGGCATACGAATATCCATAAGAATCAGATCGTACTGACCCATACGATAGGCATCAACTGCTGCTTCACCATCGGCCACAATATCGACATCTAATCCAAGTTTTTGCAGCAGGTTCCGAATCACAATCTGGTTTGGCAGGATATCTTCAGCTACCAGAACAGTCCCGGAGAACGCCGACGCCACGAACCGCTGCTCTTCGGATTTATCATCGCTATTTATCAACAGTTCGCGGGTCACGAAAGGTGCATCAGCCTTGCCGGCATAACCCACTACCGTTGACAAAAACTTGTAAAGCAGTTTCCGCTCGACCGGCTTCGTCAGATAGCCTGCTGCCCCCGCCTGCTGGAAGCTTTGGAGATCTCCCCTGTGGCCGGATGAGCTCAGTACGACAATCAGCGGAGTCTTGCACTCCGGGTTGTCATGCTGTAACGCTTTAACCAGCGATAGTCCATCCATATTCAGCATATTCTGATCGGTCAGTAGCAGATCAAAAGGTTGCCCCTGATGCTCAGCATGGTAAAGCCGGTCTAAGGCTTCGTACGCATCTTCCACCACGAGGGTATCAATCCCAAATGCATTTAGCTGGGCCTCAAAGATTTTCCGATTGGGCGCGTAGTCATCTACCACCAGAGCCCGGAGCCCAGTCAGCTCTCCGCTATTGGCATCCTCGGGTCTGACACCCAGTTTCAATGGCAGCGTTATACTGAATGTTGAGCCCTGACCAACATCACTGGAAAGTGAAATCTCACCACCCATAAGGTTCATCAGGCGTTTACTAATCGCCAGCCCTAGCCCAGTACCACCATAGCGCCTTGTCGTAGAACCATCCGCCTGGGTGAACACCTCAAAGATCTTCTGCTGGTCCTGTTTTGCAATCCCTGTTCCTGAATCTTCAACCGCGATAGAGAGCTGAACGCGCTCTTCAGATAACTCAGCATGGGTTACATGTACCGTAATGTGCCCCTGCTCGGTGAATTTAATCGCGTTGCCGATAAGGTTAATCAGTATCTGGCGAATACGGCCGGAATCACCGATAAAATATTGCGGGCAGTCATAGCTGTAATCAACCAGCAGTTCATCACCTCGACTCTCAGCTTTAGAGTGCATCAACTGGATGATATCCAAGATCATTTTTTCCAGATCAAAGTTGATCTCATCGAGCTCAAGATAGCCTGACTCAACTTTAGAAAAATCCAGAATATCGTTGATCAGCAGCAACAAAGAGTGTCCAGAAGAGTGGATGGTATCGATATATTCCCGCTGTTCAGCCGTCAGGCGGGTTTCATCTAATAGTTCTGACATCCCGATCAACGCATTCATCGGCGTACGGATCTCATGGCTCATAGTGGCGATAAACATCGACTTCGCTTCATTCGCCTCCTGCGCTACCTTAGCGGCATGACGCAAGGCGCTACGTTCGCCCTCAATGCTCCGGCTTAGCTGTTTGAAAACCTGCTGGCTAAGCCAGATTGCGATACCGACAAAGATTAGTACCAGACCAACATTCAGTATAAATAGTGTTTTCTGCGTCCAGCGAGCCGCTTTCTGGAAGGTAAGAGAGAAGTTGATCTCAAGTTCACGAAGCTTGTCATTAACTTCATTTACCTGCGCTCTGTAGTTTGGCAGGTATTGCTGCAACTCC
>JBFEXW010000320.1:0-2501 GCA_041562495.1 Marinobacterium sp.
GCCATCATGAAATTCGAGATTAAAGGGCGTTGCATCGGGCTTTAACACAATTCCTTCGAGTTCAAGTACGGCAACACCGCCAGCCTCAGCTTCAATGTCCACTTCGGTGATCTGGTGTCCCAGCATAGCTACTACAGCACCTTCATAATCCAGCTCTGTTCCTTCGAATATCCCTGATATTTGACCATCGCGCATGGAAACTATCCGATCTCCAATCCGTCGAATATCGGACATGCGGTGAGAGATGTAGAGAACTGCAACTCCTTGATTCCGCAGTCGGTCGACAACTTCGAACAGCCGTTCCGCTTCGGCAGCAGAGAGTGATGAGGTCGGTTCGTCCAGAATAAGGATTTTTGGATTGCGCATCATCGCGCGGGCAATAGCAATCATCTGACGATCTGCAACAGGAATGTCAGAAACCCGATCGCGAAGATTCAGTTTTAGGCCGATAGTATCGGCAACTTTCTGCGCCTCAGCGCAAAGCTGTTTATCGCGTAAGAATAGAGTGCCTTTTGGATCCGCCAGCCTATCTAATAGAAGATTGTTGGCAACATCTAGATCGGGAATCACCCCGTCATCGATAGATTGGTGCACTGTTACTATCCCGCGAGCGATAGCGTCTGCTGCGTCCTGAGGAGTGTAGGGATTGCCATCCAGTTCCATCGAACCGGCATCAGCGCTGTGAAAACCGCAGATGATTTTCACTAGAGTCGACTTGCCTGCACCATTCGCTCCCATCAATACCGTGACCTGTCCTGCAGGCAGATCCAGAGCGATGGAGCGCAGGACGTGATTTCGCCCGAACGACTTTTCTAATCCTGAAATACTCAGACCATTCGCTATTGTCATTATTCTTGGTTCCTCCGTATTCTGAAGACAGAATGTCTCCCAATTAGTCACTTGTCAACCTGTTTGAATTTTGTTTATTCTTATGTGACGCGAAAGGTTATATTCGGGTGAGGAGAACCCATGCCATGACTGAAAATAATAACTATGAAGCGCTGACAGCCGACAGTCTGCCCACTAGGCTAGGAGAGTTACCCCCTCTTCTAGAGCGTGTCGGAAGCCCAATATCGGGTTGGACTGTACGTGAAGTTGGAGATGGCAATCTAAACCTTGTTTTCATCGTAGACGGCCCGAAAGGCAGCGTCATCGTAAAGCAGGCGTTACCCTATGTACGCCTAGTCGGGGATAGTTGGCCCTTGCCGCTCTACCGTGCGTATTATGAATACCATGCGTTGATTCGTCAGGCCGAGCGCACGTCGGGTATGGTGCCGGAAGTTTTTCACTTTGACGAAGAACAAGCGCTGATTGTGATGGAGTTTATCGCTCCCCACCAGATCCTGCGCCGAATGCTGATCGACGGACAGAAGGTAGCTGGTCTAGGTAAGGTTATGGGTAGATTCTGCGCGCAGACAGCCTTTCGTGGTTCTGAACTTGCTATGGCGAGCGCTGATAAGAAAACAGACGTGGCACTGTTCGCTGGGAATATCGCGATCCCAGCGATAACTGAAGCACTGGTATTCACTGACCCCTATTTTGCGGCTGAAATGAATGACCACACTCCCGGTCTAGATGCTGTGGTTGCTCTGCTGCGCAATGACGTAGAGATGAAATCTCGTGTGCAGCAAATGTTGATGCGCTTTGCTTCGAACACCGAAACGATGGTGCACGGTGATCTACATTCCGGATCCATCATGGCTACGGCGGATGATGTGCGCGTTATTGATCCCGAATTTGTGCAATACGGACCTATGGGGTTCGACCTTGGCATGATGGTGGCTAATTTCTTGATGGCTTATTTCAGCCAGCGAGGACATCGTGGGTCTGACGTTACTGAGGCACAGGAGTGGATTTTATCGGTAATCTCTGATTGCTTTGATGACTTTGACGCCGAATTCAGACGGCTCTGGGATAGTGAGCGGACGGGGATGCTTTACCCGGTCTGTCTGTTCGAGGATCAGGGGCAAAGTTCTCACTCCGCGCGCGATACCTTGTTGGCATCTATTCGCGCCGACGCGTTTGCGACCTGCGGGATTGAGATGCATCGCCGCTGTCTGTCCCTGGCTCATAATGCCGATTTTGAAGAGATCTCGGACGAAACGCTGCGCGCCTCTCTCGAAGCACGTAACTTGATGATGGGGCGCGAATTAATTCTGCAGTCAGACCAATTGGCTGATGCTGATGCCCTCTGTGCCATGGCGCGTGAATTCAATGAAAGGACGATACTGTGAAAGTTGATGGAAAGCACTACCGATCGCTTTGGTGGGACGATCAGGAACAGGTCCTGAAGATCATCGAGCAACGCTGGCTTCCCCATGAATTCCGAGTGGAGACCGTGTCGACTCTACAAGCTTTCGCAACCGCTATCGTTGAAATGCGGGTACGTGGAGCACCACTAATTGGTGCAACAGCGGCTTATGGCATCGCCTGTGCAATGGCGGAGGACTCCTCCGATACCAACCTAGATGCGGCTTGGGAAATGCTAAACGAAACGCGGC
>JBFEXW010000321.1:0-2501 GCA_041562495.1 Marinobacterium sp.
ATGGCTTCTGCGCGAGCCTGCTCCAGATCCGCACGAATCTGTCCTGCCAGCTCCTCGAACGTAGGCGCTTCACGCTTCTCAGCCACATCGGTGACCTTGATCAGGTGGACACCCGCTTCACTGACCACAGGCTCCGACACCACACCCGGCTCAAGAGCCGCAATGGCGGTTTCCATTTCTTCTGGCAACGCGCCCTTGGAAACAACACCGAGGTCTCCCCCAGAGGTCGCAGAACCCGGATCATCAGAGTACTCGGCTGCCGCGTCGGCAAAGCTCAGACCGCCTGCGATGGCAGCAGCTGCGTCAGCGGCACGCTGTTTGGCGGCCTCCAGATCGCGATCGCCGCCAACCTCAATCAACACACCAGCGAGCTTTCGGTTATCGAGCAACAGGTCATTCGGCCACTTCAGTGCAACACCCTCAACACCAGCGGAAGCCAGACCTGCCTTAATAGCCAGACCAACAACCAGACTCAACCCCTCCAGCGCCGCGACGCCTCGAGAGAAGGGCCAACTTAATGAGAAGTATAGATTAGCCGCCAGCGGACTCACCCAGTCACGCCCCCGACGCCCACGCCCACCTGTCTGATACTCAGCTACAAAAAGCCCCGGACTCAATCCGGCAGCGATAGCCCGCTGAGCATTCAGATTCGTCGAATCGGTTTCCAGATCAACCTGCAGGTGCTTTAACGGTACAGAGGTCACCCGCTCATTGATTAGCCTTTCCAGACGATCCGCATCAATGAGTGACAGACCGCCGGGAACCCTGTAGCCACGGCCACGCACGGAGTACAGAGGCAACCCACGTGCTTCGAGCCGCTGAATCTGCTTCCAGATGGTCGTCCGACTGACATTAAGCGATTCGGCCAGCTCATTACCGCTGTGAAACTGACCATCCGATAAGAGATCGAGAAGTGCTGCGTTCAATAGTTAACCCTGCTCCCGTTCGAGAACGATAAAGCTGTAGGCGTAGCGGTTAGGCATATCACCAGCAGGAAATGATTCTCTCCCCAGCTCATTCCACTCGCTATAATCAATCTCAGGAAAATAAGCATCGCCTTCGGGCTCCGCATCAACCTGAGTCAGGTACAGACGATCTACAATCGGCAGTGATTGCGCGTAGATCTGCGCACCGCCAATTACAACAGCCTCTTGTGCTCCATCAATAAACGCCTGCGCCTCAGCCACCTCTATAGCTTCAGCTAACGAACGGACGACCCGTACATTTTCAACCTGCCACTCGGAATCACGTGTTATCACGATATTAGTGCGCCCCGGCAGCGGCTTACCAATAGATTCAAAGGTTTTCCGCCCCATGATAATTGGCTTACCCAATGTAACCTGTTTGAAATAGCGCAGATCCTCCGGTAGATACCAGGGCAGCTTGTTGTCGCTGCCAATCACCCGGTTACGCCCCTGTGCGACGATCAGAGCAAGTTTCATATTCCCCCCTAAAACTGGCTATACCGAAAACGGATACTGGATTGCCGGATGGTATTGATAACCCTCAATCTCAAAATCATCCATCGTCACCCAGGTCTCCAGATCTTCAAGCGACCTGATATCCGGATTTATGATCAATCTGGGCGATTCGAAAGGCTGACGCTTTAACTGAACCTCTTTCATCAGCTCCAGCTGGTCTTCGTAGATGTGAGCGTTCACGATCTTATGGTAGGCCTGCCCCGGCTGATGACCGGTTATCTGAGCCACTATTGCCAGTAGAAAATATACCTGCACCATATTGAAGTTCAGACCAAGCGGCACGTCACAGCTGCGCTGTGTACTGTTCAGATAGAGCTTGCCACCCAGCAGTGAAAAATGGTGGCTATACATGCAGGGCCGCAGACAGCCAAGATGAAAAGCACCGGGATGGTAAAAGGTTAGAATCTCACCACGATCATCGCGATCCGCCTTCAGGTCATCAACAATCTTGCGCAAAAGATCCACGCTACCACCATCAGGCTTCGGGAAATTACGCGCAACCTTGCCATAGATAAAGCCACAGTCGTCCACACCCTTGCGATGCGGATTCGCCAGCCAGTCTGCATTTTCATTCGCGTTAGCATCCCAGGTTTTGGTACCAAGCCTGCGGAAATCTGCAGCGTTATCATAGCCACGCAAATAGCCAATCATCTCGGCTATCGCGGCCTTATAAAAACTTTTACGCGTGGTGACTAACGGAAACTCATTACCCGCCACATCATAGGCCAGATCAGCGTTGATCACAGTCAGACAGCGTTTTCCGGTACGCTCATTAGCCACCCACTCACCCTGATCAACAATTCTCTGACAGAGCTGCAAATACTGTTTCATGATCTACCCGTATTGATTAACGTTCTGTCCGTACCCGGACGCATTATCAGTGAGACCGCAAGCCCACCTCAGAAGGCTTCCGCAGCAACAACCAGAGCCCCAGCAGTATCATCGGCAGAGACAAAAGCTGCCCCAGCGACAGCAACTTGAACCCAATGAGTCCGAGGTGCGCATCAGGCTCACGGAAAA
>JBFEXW010000322.1:0-2455 GCA_041562495.1 Marinobacterium sp.
CAATACAACCGGATAGTCATGCATGCGAAAAGCCTGATTAGAATTACACCCCTTCACTCTGTCTCACCTGTTCACCTAAACCGTAAAATTCTAACGTAGTAATGTGACCGGATAATAGTACAACTCGAGCGCGAATATCCTTTGATTTTCATCAGGTGAATGAACGGACAGGTTGAGACTATACGGTGTAAACTAAGGCAACCGTTTAGTCGAGGATCAAAACAGAATGGAAGAACGTCAGGTCGATGTTGCAATAATCGGTGCCGGAACTGCCGGGTTATTCGCTCTATCCGAGGCTAAACGACAGGGGCTTTCCTGGTTGCTGATAGAGGGCGGCGTTGGCGGCACTACCTGCGCACGTGTTGGCTGCATGCCTTCTAAACTGTTACTCAATGTCGCCGAACACATCCACTCTGTTAATCAGTTTTCTGAGATGGGATTAACTGGCGGTGAGCGGATATATGCCGACCCTGAAGCAGTAATGAACTATGTACAGTCAATGCGCGACTCCTTCGTCAAAGGTGTTACTTCACGTACAACAGACCGGATGAGCGATACGCACCTGTTACGCGGTTATGCACGCTTTACAGCCCCTAACACGCTGATGGTTGATGATAAATATCGGGTAACCGCGAAAAGCGTCATTCTAGCCACAGGTTCCTCGCCAGTGATACCTGACCAATGGCAAACTCTGGGTGATGCGATATTGACCACTGATAACCTGTTTGAACAGTCTCGACTACCCAAATCAATGGCGATAATAGGTCTTGGCGCAATCGGACTGGAGATCGGTCAGGCGATGGCTCAGCTTGGTGTTGATATCAGCGGCTATGATATGAGCGAGTATATTGGCGGAATTACCGACCCCGATATCAATGCTGAAGCGATTGGGCATTTCAACACTGTTTTCCCGGTTACACTGGGAAAAGGCGTTGAACTCACGCTCTGCGAAGACGGTGTCAAAGTAGAAACCGACGGAACGTCAAAAGTGGTCGAAAAGGTTCTGATGGCCGCAGGTCGCAGACCCAACCTGAGGAGTCTTAATCTTGAAGCGGCAGGTGTGCAGCTTGATTCCAGAGGGTTTCCTGAGTTTGATGAATCAAGCATGCAGATCAAAGGCCACCCTATTTTTATCGCAGGCGATCTCAGTGGTAGCCGTGCCGTGATGCATGAAGCCTCGGACGAGGGGCTAATGGCTGGCTATAATGCAGGAAAAACCGAGCCCCAGAGGTTCATACGCAAAACGCCAATCGGCATCGTATTTACCGCACCCAATATCGCACGAATCGGTCAGAGCTACGCGGAACTTAATCCGGACTCATCCATACAGATCAACCTTCCCATAGAAACTAATGGGCGAGCTCGCGTAAAGCACCAAACAACGGGCAGCATTAGTCTCTATGCCGATAAAGGTTCAGGGAAGTTGCTGGGCGCTGAACTGTTCTGCGTTGACGGTGAGCATCTTGCGCATCTGCTTTGCTGGGCCATTGAGCAACAAATCACTGTCAGCGAGCTGGTTAAAATGCCCGCTTATCATCCGGTTGTTGAAGAGGGTCTGATGGCAGTCATCGAAAAACTGGCACATAAACTGTCACCCGAGCTGACACCAGCGCAAAGTAAACTGCGATTTAGGTAATTACACGCAATTCTAATGCGGCACGGGTTGATACTCACCCCGTTCAACCCCATTAAGCAGATTGCGTTTTCGCAAAGATTTTTCCTTAAAATTGACCTTGATCAATTATTTGTTTACTCATATCATTAGATTCATCTAATTTAGAAATAGAGAATAAGATGGAAATTGTTAACTTTACGCCGATTCCGGCATTTATCGGTGGAGCACTTATCGGTCTCTCTGCCGCTTTCCTGCTGTTAATTAAAGGTCGAGTAGCCGGAATTTCCGGTATTGCCGGGGGCATTATTTTGCCAGAGCGCGGTGATATGGACTGGCGTATCGTCTTTGTGATCGGCCTTATTATTGGCGGCTTTATCTATCAGGCACTGGGACTGGGTCCCGATGTACATCAGATTGAGGCTCAGGTTGGTCCAGGACTACTGGTACTGGGTGGTCTTCTGGTCGGTATCGGCACCACCATCGGCACCGGTTGCACCAGCGGTCACGGCATCTGCGGCCTGGCCCGTCGCAGTCCTCGTTCACTGGTCGCGACACTTACCTTTATGGGAAGCGCGATCGTTACCGTATTTATCGTTCGTCATCTGATCGGTTAAGGAGAACCCCATGCAGAACAATGTACGTTTGCTTGCTGCACTTGTGGCTGGCGCACTTTTTGGCTTAGGACTTAGCGTTGCGCAGATGATCGATCCTGCCAAGGTGCTTAATTTCCTCGATTTCGCAGGAACCTGGGACCCTTCGCTGGCATTTGTTATGGGCGGCGGCCTGCTGGTTAATGCGATCGCCACACCACTGATTATGCGTCGCAAGGCGCCGATACTG
>JBFEXW010000323.1:0-2395 GCA_041562495.1 Marinobacterium sp.
CAGCCCTGAATATCGCCGATTGCATAGGTGGCCATTGCGTAGATTTGTCCAGTTGATTGGTTTCAGGTCAAGCTGAGGTACTATGGAGTTCTTCGCAGCCTTCCTCAGACTGTATAGAATAACGGAATTTATAGGCAGACCCAATTGTCGACTGACCGCTCTTTTGATCCGGTTTATGCTACCGATGCCCGGGTTCTGATTCTGGGCTCTTTACCGGGTAAGCGCTCAATTCAGGAACAGGGCTATTATGCACATCCGCGCAATCTGTTCTGGTCGATCATGGCTGAACTTATTGGTGTTCCGGTTTCTGCGGAGTACCAACTGCGTCTTGCCGGGTTGATCAATAAACAGATCGCACTTTGGGATGTGGCAGCAGAAGCGGTGCGCCCCGGGTCGCTGGATAGCGCTATTCGCCATCCGACTGTGATATTTAATCCGATACCGGAGCTTCTGGATACTTGTCCTAGATTAGATACTATTCTTTTTAACGGTGCTGCATCTGAGCAGATGTTTCATCGGGCTGAGAAGGTCTGGACCCAAAAGATTGAGTGCAGACGATTGCGTCTGCCTTCCACCAGCCCTGCTAATGCGGGTATTTCCGTTGATCAGAAGCGGCGTGCGTGGCTTGACGCACTTAATGATGCACTGGGCTTCTAGGAAAATGGGATGGACTCCCCTTATCAATAATGGGAAACAACAATGAAACTGATTATTGCCAATGCAAACTACTCATCCTGGTCACTGCGAGCCTGGATGCTGATGCGCTATTACCAGCTCAAGTTTGATATTCAGCGTATCGATCTGTCTGCGGTGGATTACAAACAGCAACTTCTGGCCCAGTCTCCAGCGGGTTATGCGCCGGTGTTACTAGATGGCGATCTGAAAGTCTGGGACTCGCTGGCGATCTGTGAATATATCAATGAGCAGTATCTGAAAGGTGTAGCTTTGCCTGAATCTGCCGCTTTGCGTGCCCAAGTGCGCTCAAGGGTAGCAGAGATGCACTCCGGCTTTTCTGCTCTGAGATCTGCATTGCCGATGAATATCCGAGCCAGGCGGACAGTAGCGCTCTCTGAGCAGGTGCAGAGCGAAATTGCCCGTATCGAGACGATCTGGTCAGAAAAATTGCAGGAGGGTGAATGGCTGGCCGGAAATTTCGGTATACTGGACGCCTTTTTTGCACCGATCGCTTCCCGTTTTGAAACCTATGGTATCCGTCTGAACCCTACCGCAAGCGCATATCAGCAGCGACTTCTTAGTTGCGATGCAATGCAGGAGTGGACTCAGATGGCGCTTGCCGAAACTGAAATTGTAGGCGTTGACGAAGCTGGTACTTCCACACCCTGACAATTGAGAGATTCAATGACCCGATCACGCATCAATCCGGAGTTTTTGCTGCTGATGGCGGCGATGATGTGTCTGATGGCACTTTATATTGATGCCATGCTGCCAGCACTTCACCAGATAGGCGTAGATCTGAACGCTTTGGCAGATAACCGCTATCAGATGGTGCTGACGGCTGTTATGGTTGGAATGGGAATAGGTCAACTTTTTTATGGTCCTCTTGCCGATTCCATAGGTCGTAAGCCTGCAGTCTATTTGGGTTTTACATTGATGCTGATCGGTACGCTGATCAGTACTTTTGCCGAAAGTTTTGAGTGGATGTTGGTCGGGCGGCTGTTGCAGGGACTGGGCGCTGCGGGGCCAAGGGTTATGGTTGTCGCGATTATTCGAGATCTGCATTCCGGGCCTGAAATGGCGCGAGTGCTTTCACTGGTGATGACAATCTTTATCTTCAGCCCGGTTGTTGCTCCGCTGGTCGGTCAGTCGGTGCTGCTGTTTGCCGGCTGGCGCTCCATTTTTGGCTTGTTAGGTGTCGTTTCACTGGGAATCATGATCTGGTTTGCTGTGCGACAGCCTGAAACCCTGAATCCGGACCACAGGCGGGCGCTCTCCCTTAAGCCGATACTGCTTGGAATGAAAGAGGTTGTTGCGCACAAAACTGCCTTGATCTATACCCTCGCTGCCGGACTGGCGCACTCAGCACTGATCGGTTTTCTCACCTCGGTGCAGGGGATTATGCAGGGGATCTACGGTGCGGGTGCGATGTTTCCGGTCTACTTCGCAATGATTGCGCTTGGCGTTGGACTCTCCTCATATATGAACAGTCGCCTGGTTTATCGCTTTGAGATTCGCACCCTGGTAACGCGTGTATTGATGTTCCTGTCCGGTATCTCGCTGCTGGAAACTGCGTTGATACTGGGGATGGATCTGCAGGTGTCTCTTGCCGGATTTATCGCCATGATGGCTGTAAGCACCTTCTGTTTTGGTCTGCTGTTCGGCAATATCAATGCGCTGGCGATGGAGCCTTTCGGTCGTATGGCGGGTATCGCTTCAG
>JBFEXW010000324.1:0-2380 GCA_041562495.1 Marinobacterium sp.
ATATCGTTACGGTTGGTCGCTACGATCAGCTGATCGATCGGTAACCCCATCTGCTTTGCCAGATATCCGGCGAAGATATCTCCGAAGTTACCAGTCGGTACAGAGAAGGATACCGGACGATGAGGGCCACCCAGCGTCAGTGCTGCAGAGAAGTAATAAACGATCTGAGCCATAATACGCGCCCAGTTGATCGAGTTGATCGCACCAAGACGAAGCCCGCCGAGGAAACTCTGATCTGCAAAGCTGTCTTTCACCATCTGCTGACAGTCATCGAAGTTGCCTTCGAGCGCCACGTTGAACACGTTATCCGCCAGAACAGTGGTCATCTGACGACGCTGCACCTCAGAAACACGATTGTGCGGATGCAGGATAAAGATATCCAGATGGTCGGAGTGACGGCAACCTTCGATCGCAGCGGAGCCGGTATCTCCTGAGGTCGCGCCCATAATGACCAGACGCTCGCCGCGTTGAGTCAGTACATGATCCATCAGACGACCGAGAAGCTGTAGAGCGAAATCTTTAAACGCCAGCGTCGGGCCATGGAACAGCTCCAGCACGAATTCGTTACTGTCAATCTGTACCAGAGGCGCTACCGCATCATGTTTGAACGCTTTATAGGTTTCATCGATCATCGCCTTGAGATCTGCATCCGCAATGCAGTCATCAACGAACGGCTTGATCACTTTAAATGCCAGCTCTGCGTAGCTCAGCCCGGCCCAACTGGCGATCTCATCTTTGGAGAACTGAGGCAACTGCTCAGGCACATAAAGACCGCCGTCAGATGCCAGCCCCGTGAGCAGTACATCGGCAAAGTTCATCACTGGCGCCTGGCCGCGTGTAGATACATAACGCATAAGAGTTCTCCTTAATTTGCCAGATGCTCAACGCGGATACGTGTGACGTCCGACAGTATCTCCGGAAGAGCTTCGATCTCGCTCAGGGCTTCATTCATTTTCGATTCAACCACCTGCTGAGTCAGCATGATCACGGGCACCTGATCTTCACAGGTCTCCTTCTGGATGATCGCTTCGATGTTGATCCCTTTATCAGCCAGAATACGGGTTACCTTAGCCAGCACGCCCGGGCGCTCTTCAACCTGCAGACGCAGGTAATAACCCGTTTTAATATCCTCAACCGGCAGCACACGAACATCGGACAGTTCACCCGGCTGGAACGCAAGATGCGGCACGCGGTTATCACGATCAGCCGTCAGGGTACGTACCACATCAACCACATCGGCGATCACAGCAGAAGCGGTCGGTTCTGCACCGGCGCCAGCACCGTAGTACAGCGTCTGGCCTACAGCGTCACCATCAACTACCACGGCGTTCATCACGCCATTTACATTAGCGATCAGCGCCTGCTCCGGTATCAGCGTCGGATGAACACGCAGCTCTATACCCTGATCTGTACGGCGGCTGAGACCGAGGTGCTTAATACGGTAGCCAAGCTCTTCAGCGTACTGGACATCTTCAGTGGTAATACGACTGATCCCTTCGGTATAGGCTTTTTCAAACTGCAGCGGAATGCCGTATGCGATCGACGCCAGAATAGTCAGCTTATGCGCTGCATCTATCCCTTCAACATCAAATGTCGGATCCGCTTCTGCATAACCCAATGCCTGAGCTTCAGCCAGCACATCATCAAAGCTGCGCCCTTTTTCACGCATCTCGGTCATGATGAAGTTACCGGTACCGTTAATGATACCCGCCAGCCAGTTGATCTGGTTCGCTGCCAAACCTTCCCGGATCGCTTTGATAATCGGGATACCGCCAGCAACTGAAGCTTCAAACGCAACCATCACGTTCTTCTCCTGCGCAGCAGTGAAAATCTCGTTACCATGGACGGCGATCAGCGCTTTGTTGGCGGTTACCACATGCTTACCGTTTTCGATAGCGGTCATCACCAGTTTGTACGCCACATCGTAGCCGCCAATCAGTTCGATAACGATATCGATCTCTGGATTGGTCGCAACGGCAAACACATCGTCAGTGATATGCATACCTGTCGTATCGCAGTTCGGGTTTGGGTGGCGCATGGCGATCTCTTCGATCTGGATGCGACGACCTGCACGGCGAGCAATCTCTTCCGCGTTACGCTGCAACACATTAAACGTACCGCCACCAACGGTACCCAGACCACAGATCCCAACTTTTACCGGTTTCAAAAATTCACTCCGTTTAACAAAGTAGCTCTGCCGCTCCAGTTGGAGCATGCCAAAAAATGGCGGATAGTATAGCGAAAATCAAGACTCAGCACTATGCAACAAGCACAATGAAACAGACTGAGAATTACCAGACTCGTACAAACGGCGTGCCGCTTAACTCGCCATCGAACCGAGACCCGAGCGACGCCCAGAGGCCGGATACAGCCGTGTAAA
>JBFEXW010000325.1:0-2372 GCA_041562495.1 Marinobacterium sp.
TAACCGCGGTTGGTAAATCGAAAACTGCGGTCTGGCCCTACGAATGCGATCATTGCTGGTACATTATCGGTAATCAGACGTATCCACTGTTCAGACTGGCGCAACGACTCTTCATAAGCATAGCGCTGGGTAATATCGGTGAAGGTGTAGACTGAACTGCCGTCGGGTAGCGGGTGGGTTTTAATCTCCAGTACCTGACCGAGTGCCGTCTGGTAGGTTGATTCGACAACGCCCTGTCCCATCATCCGGGTCTGGCGTTTATGCTCTAACAGTGCGCGACTGGAGCGGATCAGTCGGTTGAAGGGTTTATCGGAATCAAGCTCTTCAGCCGTTAATCCTGTCAGGTTGAGAAACTGTTTGTTCCATAGCTTTGGCTGGTTGCTGCGACTGACCAGAACAATACCTTGCGACAGGCTGTCGATGGTAAGTTTCATCATCTCCGACTGCTGGGCCAGAGCGAATTCACGCTGTTCGCTTTCACGAGCCATCAGGTCGCTGATATCGGTATAGAGTACAACCAGCCCTCCCTCAGCGGTCGGACGTTCACTCATCTGAATCCAGCGTCCATTGGATAAAAGATAAACTTTGGCAGTGCTGTCGGTGGCTGGATAAACACGTGCGATTAGACCGGAACGATGCGCCATCGCATCGAGCTCTGCCAGTGAAATGCCGGGGCGGATCTGAAATCCGACATCTGACCAGATCTGCGAGAAGCGGCTGTTGAATTGCAGTATATGGCGGCTGGTATCAAATAGAACAAAGGCGTCTGAAATGCTTTCGATGGCATCGCCGAGACGCTGGCTAACGAGTGCTGTTTCAGCATTTGCGATCGTTAGTGCGCGGTGTGAGGCTTTGATCTCTTCAAGCGCGAGATTGAGCTCCTCGGTACGTTCGCGAACCAGTTCCGCAAGACTGACTGAATGTTCAAAGGCGGCGTAGGGGGTGGTCGCCTGATGACTACCGGTTTCAACGCGGTGAATCAACACCTTATTAATTTTGCGTAACTTGGCGTTCTCAGCCTCGAGTTCAGCTAGTTTCTGCTCAAGGTTGGAGGTCCGAGTGTTTGCGTTGTCCAATGGCCACCCCGGTGAGTGTCTGGTTTATGTGCATCCCCTGATACTGTTCGCCATAGGTGTTGAGCCCAATAACGTGCAGGGATTTAAACAGTTCCGATACCTGATTCTCTACCCCTAGCTCCTGTGCTTCCATACGTCTTAAGAAGCAATCGAAGCCGATAATAAGTTGGGGTTCACCCAGACGCGCGGTCAGTCGGTCGTACTGGTTTTGAATATTGTCCAGCAGATCATCTGATTTCATTACGGTGAGTACAATTCCCTTTTCCACGGCGCAGAAAAACTTCAGCGAATCATCAGGCTCTATCGACTGGATAGAGCGTACGAAATAATCATCACCCAGCTTTACTGCCAGCGGGTGAAGCGCGAACTGGTGAAAGCAGTTTGCAGAAAAGCTAAAACCGACCGCATCCTGATAAACCCTGGCTGCAGGCTCTGCATTGAGCTCAACGACGGACCGCTCCTGTTGGTTTGCCTCGGTTACAATCAGCTTGGTATCACTGGGCGTCAGGTGATGTGTTGAGAACACTTCAAATTCATAGGGCGTATTAACTAGGAGAACTATCGCTGCGTTGGTATGAAAACGACCATTGAAGAAGACATGGGTTCGTGCCAGGTTTATATCGTCACCAGCAGATCCGCCAAAATTTGGAATAGAGCCGAGAGCGGCGTTCAGAGTAACGAGGAAGATCTCCTCATCAATCGACAGGCCATCGACCAGCGTGATTGCAAAACTGTGTTCTTTCAAGGGTGCTATATTGGCAGAGGCACACTCATCACGTAGCTGATCGACTAACGCCTGTGCCTCTTTCAGTGGAAACTCTTCCATATGCTCGACAAAGCCAACGCTGACCGCGAAATCTTCACTATCAAAGCCAATCGCAGTAATCGATCCCTGAGAGTAACCATCGGGTGTGATTTCTCCAGCTGTGGTACAGCCACATACGGCATAGTCAGCCAGCTCTGCATTGATCGCTTCACCTAAACGGTTCAGATCATATTTGGCAGAACAGAAAAACAGTATCTGAGATAGCGATTTGCCAGCGAATTGCTGGCGTAGTTCCTTCGCAGCTAGCTCTGGATCAGACTGGTGCGAAACGGCGGTGGCGAGTTTCATAATAGCGAGCGATTTTTTGTTTTAGTTGTAAGCAAGCAAGTATAACCAGCAAAGAGTTGCGGGGTAAAACTTATCGATTAGTATCAGACAGAGTAATGGTGATTGAGGGTCACGACCTATGCGAGATCGTTCGTAGAGAAAGTTTGAATTAGCGCTCACGGTGAAGCAACCCATCTGCGTAA
>JBFEXW010000326.1:0-2368 GCA_041562495.1 Marinobacterium sp.
CAGATGTCTGTAGTTGCAAGAGCATTTCGTGACTATATAAAAAACCGCAGGGAAATTTTTATCGATCTGCTGAATATGGAGGACAGTCTTTAACGACATCTACCCTCAGCATAGGTACTGAATCTGACAGCAATGCTGACACTGAAAAATATTCAAGTCTTAATCTATCATGTCGCTATATGCTTAAAAAACCAACCTGCGCAATTGATGGCTATTGTTATGAAACGTCTACCGTTCAAAAGAGCATTTTTGCTGGCTGTTGGATTGCAGTTAGCGGTCAGTTCCCCATTCTCATCAGCAGCGGCTCAGCCTCGTTTCAATCCGGGTGAGCTTGTATTCTCCGGTGTTGTGCCAGAACAGTACTTCGCGAGTATCAAAAAATACTACGGTCGTTCAAAGTTGACCGTCGTTTCTGTTCCCCCGGGACAGGAGATATCGGCCGCGAAACGTGCCAAAGAGGACGGTTTTATAGCATCGTTGAATTACATAGCTACAGCCAGTCAGGCGACTGTTCCGAACGATACCTATTTTCCCTATCAATGGAACCTGTCACAGATGGGCGTACCTTCTATATGGGATATCAGTACCGGAGCAGGTGTTAAGGTTGCCGTTGTCGATACCGGGCTTGCAGCAGGTTCAGATGGTGTGAACCGTTGTACTACTCCCAATGGATACGATTACGCTTACGGTGACTCAGATCCGGATGATAAGAATGGTCATGGTACCCACGTCAGCGGAACGATAGCGGCGATCACCAACAATAATAAAGGAGTAGCTGGTCTGGCACCGGATGCCTGTGTATTCCCAGTCAAAGCACTGGATAATCGCGGATCAGGTAGCTTTACCTGGATCGCTGAAGCTGTCTATTACGCGGTAGATAAAGGCGCTGATGTGATCAGTATGAGCCTCGGCGCTCAGGGGATCAGTACTAGCTCAATTATGGATCCGGCGCTGGCCTATGCTGAAGATCACGGGGTTCTGGTGGTCGCAGCAGCTGGGAATGATGGAGATGTAACTACAATCTCCTATCCGGCGATCAACCCCACTGTACTGTCGGTTGGTGCTACTGGTTACGATAAGATTCGCGCAGGTTACTCTAACGGAGGTCCGCAACTGGACGTAGTGGCTCCGGGGGGGGATACCAGTGAAGATCTGAATCACGATGGCTATGGCGATGGCATCCTGCAGGAGACCTTCAGTCGGCGAAATTGGGGTTACTATTTCTATCAGGGGACCTCAATGGCCACACCTCACGTAGCTGCGGTAGGTGCTCTTGTCCGGTCGAAAGATGCTACTGCTTCGCCTGATACGATACGAACCCGCTTGCGCGAGACAGCGACTGATCTGGGGCCTACTGGACATGATAATGAATATGGCTATGGTCTGGTTAATCCAATCGCAGCCCTTAATTCGACTTCAACAGGAACCGGTGGCGGTACTGTCACCGATCCTGTTAATCAATCACCGGTTGCTGCTTTCACCTTTGGCTGTACTGATTTGATCTGTAGCTTTGATGGATCTGTATCGTCTGATCCGGACGGCGATACGCTTACATTTAGCTGGGATTTTGGTGACGGCAGTGCGAGTACCTCACAGAAGCCTTATCATTCCTATACAAGCGAAGGTGGCTACTTGGTTACTCTGACCGTTAGTGATGGTGCGTTAAGCTCAGAAGATTTACAGACAGTAACTGTTTCGGCACCGGCTGTATCTGATATTAATCTGACAGCGACCGGCACTAAAAAGCGGGGTGTTATGACCGCCAATCTAAGCTGGACACCTAGTGATTTGTCAGTTGATGTGTACCGTGATGGCGCGCGTATCGACTCTGGTATTACATCCGGAACCTATCAGGATGTATTAGGGAAAGGCAGCGGAAGTTTTCTTTATATGGTCTGTAAACCGACACTGAATGGTGATATCTGTTCTAACGCAATACAACTGGTGTTCTAAGAGTTGTCCCTCCAATACGTAAAAAGGCTCGCATTTGCGGGCCTTTTGCATATTTGGTCGTGGTTGAATCGTAGTTTGAGCAAATTTTTCTTTTGAGTTCAGCCAGTAAACGATGCAAAAGGGCTGAGTTATGTCTAAGGTAAATGGATAGTCTCTGAAGGATTGATAATGAGTTCCCTGCTGGAAGATCTGGACCTTAAATCGGTATCTGGCCTGTTTAATCTTGCGCTTAACCAGGCGTTTAATGCTGCGTTGATCACTGATGCCAGTTTTGATCAGGGTGGCCCCCATATTATGTATGCCAACAGTGCTTTTACTGAGATGACAGGCTATGGGGTCGATGAATTGATTGGGCGTAATCCGAAAATTCTTCAGGGCGAAAACACAGACCCTTCAGTGATCGATAAGTTGCGAC
>JBFEXW010000327.1:0-2360 GCA_041562495.1 Marinobacterium sp.
TACCGCTGCGGGCCAGCGCTTCAGCCACCCAAGACCCGACACCACCAATTCCCACGACAGCAACGCTCGCTTTTGAGAATGCACCAAGCGCAGGGACGCCATACAACCGGCCAACACCAGCAAAGCGATCCAGGTACTCAGAATTCATCTTCGGTCAGCTCCGTGTATACAGAACCTCCACAGCGAAGACAGCGCCCCTCAATGAAAATCGTGTTGCGCAGCTCATACTCTTCGGGATCAGACATACCCAGATCAACCTCCTGACAGGCATCACACCAGGTATGTGTAAGCAGAGAAGTCTGATCCTCCTCGGTTCTCGAATAGAAATCTCGCTCTATACGCTCATCACTCATCATCAATCTCTTTTAAATCACCATTCAGACAGGGAAGCAGCCAGTGAGCAGGCCAGCTTTCCCGGGTTGATAGCCCCCTGATCTGATCCTGAATAACTGGAGTCGACCATAGCTCACCCTGTTTCGGATCAATTCTGAAGCTATAGGTATGACCATTAAACCGAAATCCCAGTTGCCAGGCATGCAGATAACCGCGATCAGAATATTCAGATCCCGCCTCATATCTCGAATCCCCCAGCACCGGTGCCCCTTCACTCTTTAGCGCAACCCGTATCTGATGAGTTTTACCGGTGACAGGATGACAGAGCAGAAGACGGATACCCTCGCCTGCCGATCGGGAAACAAAATCGGTAATCGCCGGATTGTGCTGACTGCGACTCAGACGCCAGCTGCCGCCACGGGCTTTCTCCATATCTCCGGCGATACGCCCCATCTTGCGCTTGGGTTTACTGCGACTGAGCGCCAGATAAAGCTTATCGACCTGGCGCTGGCGAAAAGCCTCACTCAGCTCTGCAGCAGCTTCCTGACTGCGTGCGAGAAGCAGAATACCGGAGGTTAGCTTATCAAGCCGATGCACCAGCCATAACGGCTCGCCTCGAGCGATAGACAGCTGCGTAATTAGCCCGGTCTCATCTTCGTCTTTATGAACACTGCGACCTGCAGGTTTATCAAAAACGATAAATTGTTCCGTTTCTGCACAGATTCGTTCGGTCAGCTCCACCCCAGAACCTGCTTAACAAAAGGGATGGTAATACGTCTCTTCTCTCTAAGCGAAGCCTGATCGAGGGTTTCAAGCTGCTGGAACATCTGTGTCAGGTTACGTTGACTACGGTTTAATAAAAACTTGAGGACATCTTCCGAAAGATTCAGGCCCAGCGCACGCTCATAGGCCCGGAGCGCATCAACCTTCTGCTCATCATTCAGACCACGCACCTGAAGCACCAATCCCCAATTAAGTCTTGAGGTCAGATCAGGCAGCCCAAGTCCAATATCATCCGGTCGATTGTGTGCCGCGATAATCAATCTGCGCTCGGTTTCCCGGAGTCGGTTAAACAGATGAAACAGCGCCTCCTCCCATGCCCGATGACCCGCTATCAGCTCCATCTCATCGATACACACCAGATCGTAGCTCTCCAGCGATTCCAGAATCTCGACACTCAACTCAACAACTTCAGAAAGCGGCAGATAGATAGCACTCAAGTCCTGAGCTTCAGCCTGATGACAGCATGCCTGCAACAGATAACTACAGCCCACGCCAGACTGCCCATGGATCATCAGTGACAGCTCAGCGCCCTGCCCGGCGCTAATTGACTTAAGCTGCTCAACAACCAGCGCATTATCACCCACAACAAAGTTATCGAAGGTAGCATCCGCACGCAAACGCACGCCCAAAGGCAGTTGAACCGGCACATATTCAGTGACCATCAGCTTCACCTCTTCCACTGACAGAAGACTCCACAACCGTCGCAGTCACACTAGCCTTCGCGTAGAGATGACTCGCCCGATAATCACGATGAAGGTGAGACAACAGTACACGAATTACAGCGGCTACAGGCAATGCTAGCAACACACCGACAAAACCAAACAGCTGTCCGCCCGCCAGAATTGCAAAAATAACAGCAACCGGGTGCAGCCCGATACGGTCACCAACCAGTTTCGGCGTCAACACCATCCCTTCAAGCACCTGCCCTACACTAAACACCAGCCCGACACCAATCAGTATCATCGGATCCTGAAACTGCACATAAGCCGCTACAGCAGAGCTAAGCACGCCAATAATTACACCGAGATAAGGAACTATACTGGCCAGTCCGGCAATCAAACCGAGCAGAAGCGCCAGATCTAGACCCAGAATCGCCAGCCCGACAGCGTAGATCCCGCCAAGCACCAGCATGACCACTAACTGCCCTTTCATAAACGCACCAAGCACCTCGTCACACTCACGTGCCCACAGAGTAATTTTAGGTTCAATATTACGCGGCAGTAGCTCACGAATGTGCCACATCA
>JBFEXW010000328.1:0-2351 GCA_041562495.1 Marinobacterium sp.
GCTGCCGAAGTGCTGTATCATGAAGATGGCCGGGTTAAGGGCGTAGCCACCGGTGATATGGGTATCACCAAAGAGGGTGTTCAGGGTCCGAACTACATGCCCGGCATGGAGCTTCATGCCAAATACACTCTGTTTGGCGAAGGCTGCCGCGGCCACTTGGGTAAACAGCTGATTGAGAAGTTTGATCTGAGCGCTGCCGCGGATGCCCAACACTACGGCATCGGAATCAAGGAGCTGTGGCAGATCGCACCGGAGAAACACAAACCGGGCCTGGTGGTACATGGCTCCGGTTGGCCACTGGATAAGAACACCGGTGGTGGTTTCTTCCTCTATCACCTTGAAGATAACCAGGTGGTTGCCGGTCTTATTATCGATCTCAACTACGCTAACCCCTGGCTCAGCCCTTTCGATGAGTTCCAGCGGATGAAACACCACCCGCTGTTTGCGCAGTATCTCGAGGGTGCTGAACGCATATCCTACGGGGCGCGTGCAATCGCCAAGGGTGGCTTCAATGCGCTGCCGAAGATGGAGTTCCCCGGCGGTGCACTGCTTGGCTGTGATGCCGGCACGCTGAACTTCAGCAAGATTAAAGGCGTTCACACCGCGATGAAATCGGGTATCGTCGCCGCTGACTGCATTCTGGCAGCTATAAAAGCGGACGCCGCTACGCTCAACTACGATCAGGCGTTCCAGAACTCCTGGGCGTATGAAGAGCTGCAGCGCTCACGTAACTTTGGTCCGGCGATGCATAAGTTTGGTCCGATTCTGGGCGGTGCGTTTAACTTTATCGACCAGAACATCTTTGGTGGTCGTCTGCCAGTAACCATTCGCGATAACAGCGAGGACTACACACACCTCAAACCGGCGGATCAGTGTCCCCGGATCGACTACCCGAAACCGGATGGCAAACTGAGCTTTGATAAGCTCTCTTCGGTGTTCCTGTCCAATACCAACCATGAAGAGGATCAGCCCTGTCACCTGAAACTGGCGGATGAGACGATCCCGGTCTCAGAGAACCTGCCGAAATGGGCAGAACCGGCACAGCGTTACTGTCCGGCGGGGGTGTATGAAATTATCGATGAGGGTGATGCACCAAGGTTCCAGATCAATGCGCAGAACTGCGTGCACTGTAAGACCTGCGATATCAAAGACCCGTCACAGAACATTACCTGGACAGTGCCCGAGGGCGCTGGCGGTCCTAACTATCCAAATATGTAGCGATTAAGCCTCGTTTTAGAAGATTTATAGCGGATATACAGATGATTAATCTTGATGAAATTATTGCAATAGACTTCCACACCCACGCGGAAGAGCCCTGCTCCTGCGAACGCGACGATGGTTATTTTGAGTTTCAGGAAGCCTTTGCCAAGTACTTCAAAAACCCGGCTGGTCACAACATGATGCCATCTCCAGATGAGACCGCTGCGTATTACCGCGAGCGCAAAATTGCATCAGTTATCTTCCCGGTTGATGCTGAGCGAAACACCGGTTTCAAACGTTACGAGAACGAAGAGGTTGCTCGTATCTGTGCAGAGAACGATGACATTCTGATCCCCTTTGCATCAATCGATCCAGCAAAAGGTCGTATGGGCGCACGTGAAGCCCGCCGACTGGTGCGTGAGTTTGGCGTAAAAGGGTTTAAGTTCCACCCGACCATGCAGGGTTTCTATCCTAACGACCGCTCCGCTTATGTACTTTATGAAGCAATCGCGGAAGAGGGTGCTATTGCACTATTCCATACTGGCCAGACCGGTGTCGGCGCAGGAGCTCCCGGCGGTATGAATATGCGCCTTAAATACTCCCAGCCGATCTATCTGGATGATGTTGCAGCTGACTTCCCGGATATGCCGATCGTAATGGCTCACCCAGCGTTCCCCTGGCAGGAGGAGCAGCTATCTGTGCTGACTCACAAGCCTAACGTCTACATGGATCTGTCTGGCTGGTCACCAAAATATTTCTCTCCCATCCTGCTTCAGTATATGAACAGCATGCTGAAGAAAAAGATGCTGTTTGGATCTGACTGGCCAGTTATTACACCAGACCGCTGGATAGCCGACTTTGACAAGCTGGATATCAAAGAGGAGGTTAAGCCACTCATCATGAAAGAGAATGCAATCCGTATCCTTGGATTAAAGCAGGATTAGGTTAGCGAAATCTAATATGATGATCAGGTAGATATTCGCAGCTTAGGCTGAAACAGCAAAAAAATTAGTTAACATGGTAACTAATTTGCGGTAGATTCTACCTTTCGCAGTTTTTGAATTGCCTCGTGCAGTTTTTGAATTGTAAAAATTTATAGCCATGCTCTATGTTTGACTTACCTACAAAGTAAGTACGGTAATAAAAAGACC
>JBFEXW010000329.1:0-2344 GCA_041562495.1 Marinobacterium sp.
AGTCGTGCCCAGCAGCGAATCCCCATAAACCACGACTGCAGTACTGTAAGTCGTTGGCCATCAATCACAGATTGCATAAACAGCAACGTAGCCGCCAGATAGATAGGGGCAAACAGAAGATCAAGGCTGGTTAGCAAAAAGAGTTCGCGCTGCAGATTGCTGCCCTCTTCTAAGTCACCGACCACCATCTGCTTGATGAGAATCAGGCCGATGATAAAGGGCAACTGTATAGCGACCAGCATGCTGAAATTGGATTTTAGAAAAAAGAAGCTCTGTTTGAGATAGTTGTTCGGCATAGCGTCCGGGTTACTGCTTGGAATTTGTCAGAGAGTATACGCAAAAATGACCGTTATTGATCACCAAATTGACCTGCCTGAAGTGGTTCAGCGCTATTCTGCTCAGTGGAACATGCTGGTTTACTACGAATAGCGCTGTTCCACCTGTAGCGAGTAATCGCGATGCTTCCCGGGAGAACTTGTCAGTCAGATCATGATCAACACCAAAGCCGCTATGAAAGGGCGGGTTGCAGAGTATCAGGTCAAACTTCTCATTGAGTTCTTTACCTGCATCGCTTGGCGTTACCCGAAAATTGAGCTGCGCCTGCTTGAGATTGTCAGTTGTCACTTCAAGGGCTGCGGCGTTGTTGTCAGTTGAGAGAATCTGAGTCTCTGCGGAGCAGGATGCCAGTGTCAGATAGCCTGAGCCGCATCCCAAATCCAATACGCTGAGCTTCCCGAGCGGAAGACTGCAATTCAGTACCAGAGGCAGCTGTTCGATCAGCAACTGGCTACCCTGATCAATCTTGTTCCAGCCAAAAACACCGGGTTTGGACCTGAGCACTCGGTTACCGATCTGCGTGACCTCGCGGAGCTGGGAGTACTGCTGATCGTCCAGCAGTTCTCCGAGCTGTTTGCCGACAGTGAGTCGTACCAGCCAGAGGTCTTTATTTAATTTCTCTTCGGAGCGTTCGCCGCCAAGTCGCTGCTGAGCTTTCTTTGCATAGGTTTTGATCCCTTCGCCCTTGCGTCCCAACAGGAACATCTCGCTATCGGGAGCGAGATGTTCCGCGGCCTGATTGATCAGGTGATAGGCAACAGCCCGCTCTTTGGATATCCGGTAGATGAATCGCGAATGAAGCGGTAGTTCTGCAGGCCAGTCGAAGTCGGAAAAATGAACCTTCCATCCAGCGCTTTTGAGCGATCTGAACTGATCCCAGCGATTGGTAAGCGCAAGATCCTGAGTGCCTTTTGGTCTGAGCTGATGCGCATCAATATTCTCATCAGCGACCAGTAGGAGTGGTTGGTCCGATTCGCGAATCAACTGTTGTAGCCTGGCAGTAATCTCAGACATTCAGAATGCTCTGTATCTCATCTTCTGTCAGGTCACGGTATTCACCGGGAAACAGCTCATCATCAAGCTGAATGGCACCGATAGACGCGCGGTGAAGTTCTGTTACACGATTGCCTAAGGCGGCAAACATCCGCTTAACCTGGTGATAGCGCCCCTCATGTAGGGTGGCGATAGCCTGATGTGTGCCGGTAATTTCCAGTTCGGCAGGTTTTGTCGGATGCTTCTCTCCCTGCAGCAGAATCCCTTTGGCAAACTTTTCAACAGCACTCTGCTCAATGGGATCTGCACAGACAACTTCATAAACCTTAGGTTGCTTATGTCGGGGCGAGGTGATTCGGTGGCACCACTGGCCGTTATCGCTGAGTAGAACCAGCCCAGTCGTGTCTACATCCAACCGCCCGGCGATGGTGAGATTGTCAGCCCGTGGCAGTTCGATCAATCCAAGAACACTCGGATGATCACCTTCGTCGTGGGAACAGACATACCCCTCAGGCTTATTGAGCATAAGATAACGCTCTCGTGGCGTTTCTATCTCATAACCGTCGAGCAGAACTTCATCGTCATCGCCAACCTGAGTTGCGGGGTTACGCTGATATTCACCGTTAACACGCACCTCATCAGCATGCAGCATCCGCTTAACCTCTTTTCGTGAAAAGCCGGTTGCCTGGGATAAATATTTATCGAGTCTCATGCTGATTTCTGGTTCCTTTAGGGTATGGGGCTATGGGTGACATCAAGCGATGCTTAATGGTGCTCTAGTATATATCAGCGGTGATTAAGGACAATCTAATAGCCCTACTGAGTTGCAGTAGTTAGCGGGTGCGTGATTCGGTAAAATAGGCGCAGTACACAGTATTCGGAGCTTTTTGTGAAACTCTTTGTTGATGATCTGACACATGTAGATTTTTCCTATCTGGATCCGGAGCGAGGTCTGGTGGGTGAGTCCTGGGCGGTGCGTCTGGAGCTCGATGGATCATTGAACGATGAGGGGATG
>JBFEXW010000330.1:0-2340 GCA_041562495.1 Marinobacterium sp.
CGGAGATACCCACAGAAACAGAATGAACCTTACAGCCAGCCATCAACTCTGCTGCTTCTACAGCGCGCTGAATCGACTGAACAGTGGACTCAATATTGACTACGACTCCGCGCTTTAATCCACGAGAGGGGTACGATCCAACACCGACAACATCAACGTCGCCTTCCGACCCAACTTCAGCGACCATACAGACCACCTTGGAGGTGCCGATATCAAGTGCGACTATCATCTTCGGATCATTCACGATCTACTTACCACGCTTTGCCGATGGCCATTAAATTATCGATTTTTCACTATTAACCGTTGAGATTAACAGTGCAAACCTCAGGCCAGTTTTTAACTCTTAAAAAAGAGATAGATTCAAGCCTAAGTATCCTCTAATACCGACCTTAAAATCAACTTTTACGCTTATTTTAACGCGCCAAGAAAAATCACAAAAACGGCAAAATAAATCCCATATTTTCATTAAGTTATAGCCCAGTAGCGGCAAGCTTTTGCCGCTATAAAAGAGTATAAAGAAGATGATTTTTTATAAGATTTTTTCTGTTTAAATCAAAATTAACTTTTGAATAAACAACACAAATCAATATTAGATTTTGAAGATTATAAAAATGGTCAAAAATCTATTTTGATTTTAAATAGCTAAGGAAAACAGTTTTAAAAAACAAGGCCGGAAGATGGTTCTATTTTACCGGCCTTATATCAATATCAGGGCCAGTTCAGATACAGCAGTACTGCAGCGACCACAACCAGCGGCGACATCAGCATCAGACCTTTGGCTTCTCCCAGCAGCTTCTGTACAACCAGAAGGTGTACCAGAGGAAAACTGATAAACATTGAGGAGAGCGGAATACTCCAATGGAGAGTCAGAAATCCATAAGCCATAGAAGCGACCAGTGTCAACGCAGCAAGGTTGCCGATAAAGATAACAGCCACCCGGCCTTTATTACGCTGCAGCCAGGCCGGCTTCTGATCTTCAGCCAGTTTATTCAGACTCCCAGCGCTTAATGCGGCCGACATGGAGACTATTCCGGTTAACAGAAAGATGTAGAGTGTTTCGTTCATGCGTATAATTCCTCAGATCGTTTGTCCAATTGTACGAAGTGAAGCGGTAGTTCTCTAGCTCGAATGACTAAACATCTAACTCTCCTGTTACTTTCACTGCTCACCAGCACCGCAGCAACGCTCTGTTCGGCTCGCGAATCAACACACTGGGTTTGCGAAACAGAATCTCTGTATCGTGCAGTAATATCAGTCAAACTCTATGGCGTTGGAAAACTGCCCGAGCGGGGCTGCTTTCAGCTCCCTACAGACGCAAGGATCAGTCTCGATTCCTGTGAAACGACCGATCTGGAACTCTGCCGATATCACTGGCGACAGGGCGACCAGAACCTCAGCGTCTGGGGCAGTCCAATTATCAAACATCTACAGCTAACCGAATAAAGAGCACAACCTATGGCAGATTTTCTAGTTAACGAAGCGATTGAGGATTACGCGTTCCTGAACACCAGCAGGGAGCCAGAACTGCTTCAGGAGCTGATTGATCAGACGAATCTGAATATGGGCTGGCCACAGAAATTATCGGGACGCCTGGTCGGCAGAACACTGAAATTGCTATCTGCAATGACAAAGCCCAAACGCGCACTTGAGATTGGCATGTTTACCGGCTACTCCGCACTCTCAATCGCAGAGGGGATGCCTGAAGATGGCAAGCTGATCTGCTGTGAAACGAACCCTCGAGCAATCGAATTCGCCAAGGGATTCTTTGATCGCAGCGAGCACGGTCACAAAATTGATGTCATCTTCGGAAGGGCGCTCGACACACTGGATACGCTCGAAGGACCGTTTGACTTCACCTTTATCGATGCCGATAAACGCAACTACCTGAACTACTATGAGCGCGTTAAGGAACTCACAGCACCCGGTGGTCTTATCATACTGGACAACGTTCTCTGGTCCGGAAAGGTGCTACAGCCAGAGTCAGAGATCGACGATGTTCTGGTTGAGTGCAACCGTCGCATCGCCGAAGACAAAGATGTTGAAAATGTTTTTCTGACACTCAGAGATGGCCTCAACGTTGTCAGAAAGATTGACTAACTCATCAACTTATCAGTGATTAATTTTTGCAGTCCTGGTGGCAGCCCTTTATCGCTGCCACCAATATTCAGTGCATTCTGCAGCAAAGAATCAAGCACATTATCCGCTTTGTTAAACAGCTCCAGCACCGGAACAGTCTTCAACTGATCTACCGCAAAGAGCCAGTTCCGGACCCAGTTACCCAATGCTCGTCCGGGCTGATCCAACTGATCAGTCTGTTGATACTGCGTAACAGCAACCTGC